>JAGVYZ010000011.1 GCA_018303025.1 Candidatus Woesearchaeota archaeon | reverse complement strand
AGATAATTATATAATTCTTCAGCTTCTTTTTTCGTTATTTTATTTGTCTCTTTTAGCTCATTTTTAACTTCAAGATAAGATTCATAAGAATTCCTTGAAGAAATTTTTTCTATGAGACTTATAAAATCTTTTTTTGAATAATTCTCATTATTAATCAGTTTTTGGATTATATGCAAAGTTCTTATTCTTAAAATTAAAGTATAAATTATCCTGTTATTTACTTTTTCATCTGATTTTTTAATTAAATTTTTTAGTAATTTGAGTTTTTTATTTGTTGTATCTATATACCATTTTACATTTTTCTTAGTAACAATTATGTCTATGGAATTTAAATAACTTGAATTAATTAGTGGTTTAGCTTCTTTTATCATCTGCCCAATAGGGAATAAATCTTGCTTTAGTTTTTGATTTAATAATTCTTCAGATATTATTAAAACATTATAAATACCCTCATGAATCATTTCTTTATCTATATTATTAGAAATTATCAAAATATCAATATCGCTATCTTTACTAAAATTGTTTCTTGGCTTTTTTTAACTAGCTCAACTCTTACTTCTTGATTAAGCCATGCTCTAGGCAGTATAACAGCTGAAGAATTTCCTGCCTTAACTGTTTTTTTTATTTCCATGTTCATCTTCCAGATAATCTTTATCTTTTTCTATTTGCTTTTCAAATTTTTCATCAATTTCCTTCTGCCAATAGTCTTTTGTTGTATCTTTTCTTCCTTTTTCTTTTTTGATTTTATCTTTATGTTTTGTTATTTGCTCCTCTATGGATTTTATTCTCTTTTTTCTTATTTTATTCATATGTTTTCTATCGCTCATTTTATGTTCTTACATGTACTTACATATTTATAAATCTTTTGATTATTCACATAAATATAAATTATCAGAGAAAACATTAGAATATACAAAGTTTTTTAAGATTTTTTGTATTAAGTTTTTCATGATAACTAGAATATTTAAAGATGATAGAAGAATAGTAAGAGTAGAACAAGTAGCTTCAGAAGCAAAAATATTTTATTATGCAGCAGCAGATATTTTTCCAGCACTTCATTTTGTAGAATCACATCCAGATCTTTATAGAATAGAAGGAGAGAAAGTATCTGAACCAATAGTTCCAAAAGAAAACGAAGAAATAGAAGTATTTCAGCCAGTTTTAATACCCGATAGTGTAGGACATACTTATGGTTATCAAAATTATAACTTTATTTTATTAAATGCAGATATACAACATCCTTTTAATTCATTAATTGAAGAATTTGCAAAGTTTATTTATTCTTTAAGGAATAAAAAACCAAGAAAATTAAAAATAAAGGATTTTCAGCCAGAATATGTTTCTCCATTATTAAGAGGCATTCAAATGAAAGGAAGAAATGATGAACATGAATTTCATTATAGTATTGAAAGAAGAAATGGTTCTGAAAAACCAGATGCTATTTATTTACATGCACAACATCTTTCTCCAGGGTTAAGTCTGAGGTTAGGAATCCATGATAGTAGAGTCAAACTCTCAGATTCTGATTTAGAAGCAAGATTAAGTCTATAAAAACTTATATAAACAAATTCATTAATTTAATTCCATGCAAACAGTCTCAAAAGAAACACCATTAGCAGAAATAACATTAAGAAAATATGAAAAACCATATGGATTGACAGAAAGAGAATTAATCAAAAAACTTTGTTTAAGCCTCGGCTTACTACAACCAGGTGATTCTAGAGATATTTTAGTAGATATTTTACTAGTTTTAATAAAATCAAGCAAAGAACTAGATTCAAAAGAAATAGAAGCATTAGCAATTGAATCAAGAAAAAACAATAATTTAGAATTAAAAGGAATAGCCTCTTCTAATATCAGAAGGCAATTAAAAAGACTAAAAGATATTTTTATTTTAGAATCAATTAATAATAAATATAGAATAACAGAAAAAGAAAAATTATCCAATATTTTCAAGGAAAAAATAGAAAAATATTACATTAATTCTATCCTAGAAAGAGTAAAAGAGTACATAACAGCAGTTGATAATATTAAGTAAGTTCAACTTTTCCATAAAATCCTTTTGGTTTGTATATCAAAATCAATAATAAAATTAAAGCATAAATTATCTGTCTCATTGGTCCAATTATAGAAGATGGAAATCCAATAAATCTTAATGGTTCAGGTAATAAAACTAGGATAATAGTAGCTACTAAAGTTCCTTTTAATGAAGCTAATCCGCCTATTATTACAATGCATAAAATAGGTATTAACTGCATTATTGTAAAAGAAGAAGGATCAATAAAAGTAATATAACTTGCATATAAACTTCCTGCTATACCTGCAAAAAAAGCAGATATGCCTAAGCTGTATCCTTTCATTTTGAAAGTATTTTTTCCTAAAGTCTTGGCAACTAACTCATCGTCTCTTATAGCTTCAAACACTTTTCCAAACTGAGATTCAGTAATTCTTTTTATTATAAAATAAGTTATTCCAGCTATAATGATAGTTAATATTAAGAAACTTAAATTAGAAGAAAATGTTACTCCTAAAATAGAAGGTTTTGGAATTCCAGGCAAACCTAAAGGACCTCTTGTTAAAGAAGTATAATTTAATGTAACAGCATAAACAACAAAACTAAATCCTAATGTTGCTAAAGCTAAATAATCTCCTTTTAATTTATTAGTTGGTATAACTAAAATAAATCCAAATATCATAGCAATAATTCCAGCAGCTAAAAATGCTATTAAAAATGGAACTCCATTTAAGGTTAATAATGCAGCAGTATAAGCACCTATAGCAAAAAATGCAACATGCCCTAAATTTAACAATCCTGTAAAACCAACTGACAATTGCAAAGATAAAGCCAGGATTAAATAAATTCCAATTAAAATAAACAAATGAATGAAATATTCTATTATCATTTATCCCCTCCCCACTTCTTCCCTAAAATTCCTCTCGGTTTAAATAATAAAAATATGAATAATAAGGTAAATGCAATCGCATCCTTATAACCAGAAGGCAGGAACCATATTCCATAATTCTCTGTAAAACCTAATAAAAATGAACCTAAAATAGCACCAGACACGCTTCCTATTCCCCCAATAACAGCACCTGTAAATCCTTTTATCATTAAATTAGTTCCCATTGCTGGTTCTAAATTTTGTTCTAATCCAACCAATATGCCTGCAATTCCAGCAATTAAAGAGCCAATAATAAAACTATAAGAATAAATTTTTTCAGAAGATATTCCAACAATCTCAGCCACATCCTTATTATCAGCAACAGCCCTCATTGCTTTTCCTATCTTGGTTTTTTTCATGAATAAATATAAAAATCCAAGTAATAATAAAGAAATAATTATAATCCAGATTTGTAATGGAGTAATTATTCCTCCAAATATTTCTAATCCCTTTGCTATTTTTAAAAATCCAATTGTCTTGACATCAGCACCAAATAAAATTAATATTAAGGATTCTATTAATATTAACAACCCAACACTTGCTATTAATAAAATAACAGAAGAAGCATTTCTCTCTCTTAATTTTTTATAAATCAAATTAAGCAAATATCCAAAAACACCGCTAAATAAAATAGTCAATATAACAGCTATCCCAAAATTAAATTTTAATATTGAATAAAACAAATACAGCATATAAGCTGAAAAAGCAATAACAGAACCATGTGCAAAATGTACAAACTTATTTGTTGAATATATTAAAGAAAATCCAGCAGCAACCAAAGCATAAATAGCCCCGGCAATTAAACTGTTAATTAAGAGCTGTATTACTATTCCCATTATCTTCCTCCAAAATAAATATCTTTAAGTTTTTTATTTTTTAATATTTCTTTCCCGCCATTTAAGGCAATTTTTCCATCTTCCAATATATAAGTTCTGTCAGCAATCTCAACAGATTGTTTTGCATTTTGTTCAACAATAATAATAGAAACACCTTCTTTATTTATTTCCTTAATTTTATTAAACATTTCTTTCATTGATTTAGGGCTTAATCCTAAAGAAGGCTCGTCTAAAAGCAATAATTGGGGATTCTGCATTAATGCTCTTCCTATAGCTAATAATTGCTGCTGTCCGCCAGATAAATTAATTGCATATTCATTTCTTTTTTCTTTCAAAAATGGAAATTTTTGGTAAACATCTTTGATATTTCTTTTCATAACATTTTTATCTAAAATAAAAGCACCCATCTCTAAATTTTCCTTGACAGTTAACTCCCTGAATATCTGCCTTCCTTGTGGTACATAAGAAATTCCTTCATGGATTAATTCATAAGTTTGTAATTTTGTAATGTTTTTATCTTTGAAAATAATTTCTCCAGAATAAATATTGCATAAATTAAATATGCTTTTTAATATAGTAGACTTACCTGCTCCATTTGGCCCTATCAAAGCAATTATTTCATTGTTTTTTACATCAATATTAACACCTTTTAATATTTCAATTTTATCATATCCTGCATGTAAATTATTTATCTTTAGCATTAAAAATAAAAAGAAGAAATAGTTAATAAAAGTTATGCAACACTTATTTTTCCAATAACCACTTCCATGCAGGAACTATTAAAACTTCTTTATTGTCAAATTTTTGCTTGCTCTCTTCTTTTTTAGAAATTACTAAACCTTGGTTAATATTAAATATTTTCATAAATTTAAGCAAACCATTAAGGTCCTTTATCTCGCCATATTTAACTTCTATGGGCAATATTTTTTTATCCTCAATAACAATATCTACTTCATTTTTATAAGCATCTCTCCAAAAGAAATTAGCTCTTGTTTGAAGAACCAGAACATTTTCAAATATTTTGGGCTTTATATCTTCATTCCCATACATAAATCCTAATGCTGGAATCGCAGGATAATATTTTTTTAATTTTTTTACAGTTTTTCTTTGGTTTTTAGAAAAATTAAATATTTTTTTTATTAAAAATGAATTCTCAAGATATCCCAAATATAAAGAAACAACTCTTCTTGATATTCCAACCTCAGCAGCAAGTTTATTCATTTCGATTATCTGACCAGGATTGCTTGAAATAATTTTAAAAAGAGATTCAAGTACAGAAATATCTTTTATAGGAAACATTAAAGGTATATCCCTGAATAATATTTTTTCAACAACTGTCTCCCTTATATAATTTTTAATAAAATCCTTATTTTCTATATCTACTAGTTCTGGAAACCCCCCTTGAAACATAAATTCTTCAAAAAGAAAAGATAATTCTTTTTCATAGAGATTTAAAGGCTTTAACTCTTTTCCTTTAAACGATAAAAATTCCTTAAATGAAAGGTTTTCTATTTTAAATTCAAACATTCTTCCAGCCAAGCTTTCTCTTGATTTTTTTCTGATAAATAAAGATTCAGACCCAGAAACAATAATCTTAAAATTAAAGTGCAAATCATAAATCCTTTTTATCTGCTCTTCCCAGTTCTCTACCTTTTGGACTTCATCAAGTAAAAAAATAAACTTTTGTTTAGTAAGATCTTTTTCAAAATTTTCTGAATATATTTCAATTAACTCAGATATTCCTAAATCCCTGAAATTATCAAAACTAAAGTAAATTATATTTCCTGCATCAAAACCATTATTTATCTTGTCTTTTACTATTTTTAGCATTATTGTTGTTTTGCCTACTCTTCTCAGTCCAGTTAATGCTATTATTTGTTTTGCATCAAGATATTTAGACAATTCTAGATAAATCTCTCTATCCTTATAATTTATATCAAATTTTTGTTTCCACCATGGATTTGATTCAATAAGTGCTTTTTTTACTTCTTCAATTTTGGGCATTTTAAAGTTACCTATATTCTATTTTATGTAACTTTAAGGTTACTTATATTTATAAGCTTTTTGGTATAAACCATAATTATTACTTTATTCTCCTAAATAAGCATTTAGTACTTTTTTATTATTTTTTATCTTTTCAGGTTTTCCACTAGCAATTATTTTACCTTCATCCATAACAATAACATTATCAGCTAAGTTTAAGGCAAAATTCATGTCATGCTCTATCAATAATATAGTTTCTCCTTCTTCTCTCATTTTAGTTAATAACTTGCTAATCTCATTTCTTAATCTAGGTGTAACACCTGCAACAGGTTCATCTAATAATAAGATTTTATGTGGATTTAGAATAGCTCTTCCTAATTCTATTAATCTCTTCTGCCCATAGCTTAATTCACTGGCTTTTTTATTCTCAAATTCACTCATTTCAACTAACTTAAGCATTTTTTTTACTTTACTCTCTTTTTCTCTAGTTATCTTATTTTTATTAAGAAAGTTTTTCCAGAACTTCAGGTCTTCATTATCAATAGCAATAAGCAAATTCTCTCTTACGCTTAAATTAGAGAATAATCTTGATTTCTGAAATATCCTGGATACACCTATATTTGAAATTTTATTTACAGAACAATTAGTTATGTTTTTCTTGTCTAAAATTATTTTTCCAGAATCTTTTTCAATTACACCAGAAATTAAATTAAATAAAGTAGTTTTCCCAGAACCATTTGGTCCAATCAAAGCAGTAATAGAATTTTCCCTAACTTCAAAGCTTACATTATCAACTGCTTTTATCCCGCCAAAATACTTTCTCAAGTTTTCTACTTTAAGCATTGTAAATAAAGAAAAAAAGGAAATTAATAAAGTTTGTTAAAGTTATCTAACAAGAATTTTTCTTAATTTTAAGAAAATATTTCAATCTTTTCATGTTCATCTTAAGTACTTTGTTTAGTCCGCAATCCTTTCAAAATTAAGCTTATTTATGTCCATTTTCTAACAGCCATTTCCATAATGGAATATAATTTATCTTGCCTTTTATTCCAAGCCATTCTTCTTCGGTTTCTCCCTCATAATCTTCAGTTATAATAACAAGATTTTTGCATTTTAGTTCTTTACTTGCTTTTAATAATGAGCGAATTTCTCTTTTTTTTGTATCATTATCAATCTTACAGCATACTTGAATTAGTTCTTTAATCTGGAATTTTTCTTTTATAACAAAGTCTACCTCTTCCCGTGAAATATTTTTCCAATAAAACAATTCCATAGCCGGAATTTTTCTTCTTTGAAGTTCTAAAAAAACTATATTTTCCATTTTCTTGCCTTTATCTTCATTCGCCTCAATTAATTTATTAAATCCAATGTCGCAGAGGTATACCTTATTAACTGGTTCTCTTTTTCTTATGGAATGACTAAATTTAGGAAGATAAAATGCAAAAAGTGAATCTTCTACAATAGAAGCATAATTGTATAATTCATTTTTGGAAATTTTTCTTCCCTGTGATTTTAAAGTTAAATAAATTTTATTTATGCTTAACTCATTGGAATAGCATGAAGCAACTGTTTTTAAGAACCATTTGACAAGTATAGCATCCTTTATTTTATGCCTTTCTATAATATCCTTGTAAACTGTCAAATCAAAATAGCTTTCAATATTTTTAATTTTTAATTCCTTATTTTTTTCCAATACTATTTCTGGGAAACCTCCAAATTCCATGTATTCGTCTAAAAAGGTCAATAGTTTTATTTTTTCTTCAGAACCTAATAATTTTGAATAATTAAAATTTTTAGCTTTTAAAAATTCCTTAAATGAAAAAGGCAGTAAAAGGTAACTTATGCTCCTGCCCCTTAATGAGGTATATATTTCTTTGCTTAAAAGTTTTGAAGAAGAACCAGAAATAAAAATATTATATTTTTCATCAAAAAATTCCCTAACTGTTCTTTCCCATAATTCTACGTTTTGTGGCTCATCAAAAAATAAAACAGGATTATCTTTTTGTTCAGGAAAAAGCCTTTTATTTAACGCAATAATCTCGCCTATTTCTTTAAAAGTAATTCCAAATAATTTAGTATTCTCAAAATTAAGGTATAAAATGTTTTTCTTTTCCTTTTTTAGTTTATTCATTATCTGATATAAAAAGAAAGATTTTCCAGCTCTTCTTGGACCCATTATTACTTTTATTTTTTCTTGAGGATGAACCTTTAGTTCTCTTTCTATTCCATCAGGTAATTCTTTCTTCTGGACATCAATTAAATATTGTTCAATTTCTTTTGAGTTCATAGAAATACTAGATTTGTAGGCTTTATAAACTTTTCCTTATTTTAAGGAAAATACTAGATAAAAGTTTCCTCGTTTTGAGGAAATAATTATAAAGATTTATATTTTATCAATTATATTCATTAAAGAATATTTTTTCTTATGCTCATTAATTACTTCATTTTTAATTTTCTTAAAGATGTTTCCAGAACAGTCAATGCTTTTTATTTCTTTCAATAGTTTTCCTGCTTTTTTATAAGGATAGCCTGAACCTGATGAAATCCAATGGGACATTAACTTTCTTAATAAAAAACATGCTTTATCTGGATAATTTTTTGATAATTTTCTTGCTAATAATTCAAGATACACCGAATTAGTAAGATTTTTAGCATATTCGTAAGCATTAGGATAATCTTCTTCATGATAATATATTTTTGATACAATTTCATTTATTTTTGATTTCTTTGCTTCCTCAATTATCTCTTTTTTATAATTTTCCCATTCCTTTTTAGAACTTTCTTTTTTAAGTTTTAAAATCATGTCCAAACTGTAGGTATGTTTTGAAAGTCCGAATAATACTTCTTGAGATTCCTTATTTTTTCCTAATTTTTTCAGGATTTTATATTTCCTTTCTTCAATCTCATTATTATATTCTTTTTGCTTATAGCATCCTTCAAGAGCATCTTTTAATCTTTCAAGTGAAATTAATTTGTCAACATATTCAATAGAAAAACTTTTCTCTTTAGCAAATTTAAGATATTCTTGATCAGCACCTATTTTTTCATAGAGTTCTAGATAAAAATCATTATTTTCTTTGTAATCATAGCTCTCTTTGCCAGTTTTTTCATCATAATACCAGTCTTTAATCTTATAATTTTCCTTTATAAGTTCAGCATCTTCTTTTGTTTTACACATTCCATATAATGCTCTCTCAATATCATTGTCAAATCCATAGTCGTCTTTTTCAATAAATTTCTTTATTTTTTCTATAAATTCTTTCTTTTCTTCAATAGTAGGCCTTATAGAAGCAAAAATTTCCCCAAATATTTCAAACCAATCATTTAAAAAAAAGCTTAAATCTCCATCGTCATGAACGTTATCCTCCCCATTAACTAAAATTTTTGAGGTCTTTTCCATCTCATCCAATAAGTCTTTATTCCATGATGATTTATTTTTCTTAATTCCTTCAAGTATTAGTCCAAGTTCTTCAATTAATATCCTGACTTCATTCCATCCCCAAGATTCTGAAAATAAACTTTTAACTTTTTTGTAAATTTCATTTTTTCTTATAGTGATTAGGGATTTTAATTTTGGTTCTTTTGATAGAAAATTTGTTATCAAATCAACAAGTTCCTCTTTGTTTTTCTTTTGAAGTATTTCCTTAATTGTTTCTTCTTTTTCAGGCAGTTTTGAAGAATCAGACTTTGAATTTTTCCCTTTATGATTTCCTTTTTCATTTACCCATTTTAACAATAATGCAACAGCATGCTTACAATTAAAGTCACAAGGACAGGTACAATCGCATACAATCTCGCCATCAGAATCAACTGATATTGTTACTTTATATCTATCATTTCCAATAACAGTTCCAATTAAGGTTTTGTCATCAATTAACTCAATATCTTTTACAAGTTCTTCTTCAAAATATTCTTCTCCTCTTTCAAATATCTCATTGTCAAATAACTCTTCAATATCCTCAACTTTTATATCATACATTGTTTCCATAATTCTTTTTTAGTTTATTATACTCTTCTAATATCAATTTCCACCAATTCTCAGCAGTGTCAACTTGGGTATCATAATCAAATTCAAGCCAGTAGGTTTCCCAATTGTAAGCTCGAATTCCTCCTAATTGAATTTTTTCTCCTTTTTTATCAACAGACCAAACTGCTGCAATTTGAGGGGTACAATAGTCTAACCCATCATCTTCAAGTTCTTCTTCATCAATATAATAATCAGCATATAATCCAGGTTTTATCTTTTTAGTTTTAGGAATTTTGGGGATTTTATCTAAAAACTTTTTTGCTCCGCTAGTTTCTAATGCCCATTTTTGCAAATTTCTTGCTTCGCTCAAACTCAGCCCATATCTTTTAAGTCTCATTTCATTTTTTCATTTCAAATTTTTTATATTTTTTCCCAGAACCATTTGGCCCTATTAAAGCAGTAATAGAATTTTTCTTAACTTTAAAGCTTATATTATCAACTGCTTTTAT
>JAGVYZ010000010.1 GCA_018303025.1 Candidatus Woesearchaeota archaeon | reverse complement strand
TCCATTATCCTCAACAGTTATTGAATTATTCTGGTGTATAGTTAATTTAATCTCATTACAATGTCCTGCTAAATGCTCATCAACAGAATTATCTAAAACCTCGTAAACTAAATGATGTAAACCTCTTGTATCTACAGAACCAATGTACATTGAGGGTCTCTGTTTAACTGCTTCTAAGCCTTTTAGAACAGTGATATCTTTTGCACTATACTCTTTATTTGCCATCTCTTTCTCCTATTTTATATTTCATGGAATCTGGAATAAATTTCTTAACAAGATTAACTAATTTTTCTGTATCTTTTTTGATAAATCTAAGATAATAATATTTATTATCTCTAAAGCCTATAGTGGGATTTAAATTAAATTTTTGATTAAAAAATTCTTTCATTAATCTATGTTCTTCTAATGAAAAAGAATTTGTACATAAAATAATATATTTGTCTCTTTGGCAATAACTTCCATCATCACATAGCCAAAAAGCTAATGCTCTTGGAGTAATTTGATCTAAAACTTCATTAGTTATAATTTTTTTATTATTTTTGTAAAACAAATTTCTATAATAATTAAAAACAAAATGAGTTTTTGTTGCAAAATCAATAGTAATCATATTCTTTGATAATCTTTTTCTTTCAACAAATTCTGAAATTTGAAAATTTTTAAAAATCTCTTTTTTAAATTCGCAATAATCTTTTTGAGCTAAAGAATGAGAAAATCTCAAACATGAATTAGTTTCTCTTTTTCTTATACTTCCATCACCTAATAAAGTACCAATAATAATCTCATGTTCTTCAGGTGTAATCAATAATAACGGATTTTGTTGTATATCTTCTCTCCATTTTTTTATTAATTTAATTAAATCCCTAGCAGAAGTGTTATTTAAATCATATTTTTCAGCAAATATCTTAAGTTCTCTATTAGTTCTTAATGCACTTAAAATGGAAGCCTTAGACTTATCTAGCTCAGAAAATAAAGAAAGAACTCTTCCTTCATGAAATGCTGTACTTAAAGTTCTGCGGTTTACTCCTAATCTCTGTGATAAACTCAATATATCACCTTGTTTCTTAATCTCCTTAGACAACTCTATAACATCATAATTCTCTCTCAAAGCCCTTATTCCTACTAAATAACCCCCAGAGGTACCATTTCTATTATCTGCCATTTTTTATTAATCCTAGAGTGTTTCTTGATTCAGGAGTTCTTTTTCCTGAAGGTTTCTTTTTTATTGAAGATTTTTTCTTTACTAAAGAAAAAAGCTTCTTTTCTTTATATATATTTCGCCGTCTGAAACCCTAAAATTTAGCCACTACAAGCCCTGTAGACCTAAAAAAAATGACTACAAAATCAAGGTTAAAATAAGCTTTATTTGAGATTAAAATAGCTATAAGTAAAAATAGTAAAATTTATAAATAACTAACAATATTTTATGTGTATGAATATTAGTAATGAAGATTTAATTCGAATTAATAATGGATTTGGTGGGAATATTATAAATGATGCAAGTTTAGATTTTGCCTTTTTAATGCAGGAAAATAAAAAATTAGGAAAATACAAAAAATTAGCATATTTAATGAGAGCAATTTTAGTGGACCATCCATTCAGAAAACAGATTAAAAACAATATTAAAATGAACCAAAAAGAAATAAACAGGATTTTGAAAAAATATCATGATGTCTTTAAAATATTAGAAGATTATGATAAAACTAGAGAATTACCATTCCAAAGAAAAAGAATAGACTTGACTTTGTCAGTTAAAACAATAAAAAAACTAAAAGAATTAAGTAAATCAACAGGAAAATCAGTTTCGAGAATCATTGAAGAGAAAATAAACTAACTTAATTTCTTTTTAACAGCTATTTCTATTGAGTTAGGATCTAAACTGCTACCAGTTAATCTAGGAGAACCACCTATGGTATTGCTTCCACCCCATTTATTATTATCAGTAATTCCTGTATCTATTCCATTTAGATATTTATATAGTGCAGGAATATCAAAAGGCACCCATACAGATTTTCTTCCCATGACATAAAAAAATCTTCCATCTTTTTCACCAACTAAAGAAATAAATGCTTTTATTTTGTCATTATACATAGCCATTCTAGAAGCAGGTCCTGTTTCTTTTGTTAATTTCCACGTATCCCCACCACCAATAACTTCATAATGACCTTCTAAGGCAAGTTCTTGCCCGCCATTAAAAACATGCTCAGTTATCCTTCCTGAAACAGTCTCAATAATATTTCTAACACCATCACTATCCAAATTATGCAAAGTTCCCTTAAATCTTGCATTATTATAAGGTTCAAAAATCCATGCTAATTGTCTTCTTATTCTAGATTCAGGAAGTGGATAAGCACCAGCATGCCTGTCTAATTTATCTTCTATAGTAACTAATCTATTAATAGCAGGAAATGCATGATTTGGAATTCTTTCATGATTTTTTAATAACCAATAAGCCAGACAAGTATCTTCATCAGGATCATTAACAAAAATATTTGCTTCAGGTATTCCACTTAATCTAAAAGTGTCAAATAAATCCATGTTAATCTCTTCATAAACCTGCAAGCTTGTTGATAATGTGCTTGCTCTATCAACTCTTACATGATGATCAAAATTAGCATATGGTCCATAAGGGTCTCTTTGAGTTGAATCATCTACAATACCATCTAAAGCAATGGAAAATCTCGGTTTCTCTCTCTTAAAATCTTCCCACGAATATACTTTTCCTGGTTCAACAAATAAGCTTATCATTTACCTATAACTAATTCCTCCAGGTACAATAATTCCATCTGCTTCAATATTTATAACAGAAGTTTCAGGAATTTGTATATTCGGACTAACATACGTTTTTATAAATGCTAAAGAGCTAATTTTAGGGGGAATCATTGCCCTATATCTTATAGTTGCTCCTCTTTCTAAAATTCCTTTAGAATAAGGATAAATTAACAGAGACATATCTCCGTATTCATCGTCTACAAAAACATATTCAAATTCATGACTTTGATCTCTAAAGTTATTAGAATTGTCTATGTCCGAAAAAGAAATTCTGCTAGGTTGTACTTTAATTATTCTTCCTCTTAATTGAAGTTCAATACCTAAATCTGTATTACTTACTATTGATGGGATATAGAGCTTTTTTAAATCAGTTTCAGCTAATTTTCTTTGTCCACAGCTAATTAAACCTAGAGTTGCTATTAATCCAATTCCTAATAATTTATTAATTCTCATCTTGTATCCTCAAATTGACGAGGAACTGTTCTCTGTATTGTTCCATTTGTTAATTCTGAAATAGCAAATTCCCTTAATTCATTGCTTTGATTTGAAGCATTGCCAAAATTAGCTTCAAAATAGTGCAATCTTGCCTTTTGTAAAAACCTATAGCTTACATCTGAATCCTGGCTTTCTTCTGCAAATTTTACATAGGCTGTTTTTAATTCAGCATTTAAATCTCTTCTAACATTTCCAGACACCAAATTGCTGTAGAGAGATAATTCTTCTAAATATTCTACTCTTCTTGCCTGACTAACATCAGCATGTAATTTTCTATACCCTATTAAAAGAAGATTGCCTATTTCATTTTCTCTTCCTAATCCTAAAGTTAAAGATGTTTTAATTAAATCTTCTAAAATAAATAAATCAGTGTTTGTGCAAGCAGTATTTGAACTTATTCTCCTATCCACAGCTCTTATGTAAGCATCAGTAGCCCTAGAAACAGGAACAGGTAAAAATTTTACAAGTTCGTGAAATTGAGAAAACCATTTTATATATCCTAATCTTGGATTTGGTCCACTTATTTCCCTGCCTAAAAATTCTTCAAATTTATTTTCAAAATCATTAACTTTGCTTATATCAACAGTATAACTAAAAGAACTATCTTCTCTTAAATATTCAATAAATGGTTTTAAATCAGTTTTTGAGCTATCAGATTGCAAAAAAGCCAAACTTAAATCTTCTAAATAAGCAGTTGCAGTTTTATTTCTTAATCTTGAAATATCCTCCCCTTGATTTCTTCTTAATATTTCTGCAGTTTTATAAAAATTAATTCTTTCTGAAAGTACGGGATTTCTGTCTCCTTTTCTTTCTAATGTATCAGGATGTGTTTGTTCTATTCTTACTTCTAAACTATCTCTTTCTTCTCCTGTAAAAAGACTATATTCATTGGCTCTAACAAGAACATCTCTAGCAACATTGTAATTCATTAAAGCTAAAAATTCATCAATTTTTCTTTCAGTACTCAACCTTAAAACTTTCAGAACACTATCTTCAAGAGATTCATATTCACCAGCTTTTAAAAGACCAATTCTTTTTATATTACCAAGCTGGATATAAACTTGATCATATTGTTGTGCATTTGCTAAACCAACTAATTTAGTTCTATTAGTCTTAAAATCTAATTCATTCTCAATTCTAGGAATAGAATTATATAAACCAAATACTGTTCCTGCAGCTAATGCTAAAACAAAAGTTTTTCTTAATCTCCTTAATGCTGTATTTTTTGTTATTACACTTACTTTTGTCATTTTAATTCATTCCTTCATAATCATGAGTAATTTTTCCATGACTATATCTTCTCAGTCTAATATATTTCATACCATCCTCTGTTCCAATACGTTTTGTTCTTTCTCCTAAACTTTCTAAATCTCCATTAGTTAACTCTTCAGCTATTCTTCCAGTTAAAGTTAATTTATCAGAATCAGGAACATTATTTTCTGCAATACCTGTAATTAAATATCTCTCATTATGAAAACAAAATAACCAGGACTTTTTAATATAATCTCCAATTGGAATACCTTGATTATAAATCACTGCCTGGTGTTCTTTATCCACAAAACCTTTACCTATATTTAAATTTCCATTAACATTTGCTGCAAACTTATTTCCATATTCATGATGGTTTCCAGCACTCCAAATTAAACTTTCTTCAATTTCATCAGGCATTTCTATTAAAGCTGCTTTTTCATAATCACTAATTATACATCTTTCACTTTCAGATTGATTTGACAAAGGAATATCAACCAAACATGGCTTCAAAGTTTTTACACCTAAACTGTCTTCAAAAGGATACATTAATAGTTTTCCAGCTAAAGTTCCAATTACCCTGGATTTACTTGAACTATAACTACCTCTAATTATTGCTTCCGCAACAAAAGGCGCGCCTATTAATATACCCAAACTAGGGTCATTTTTAACACCAGCATAAAGACCTGCTGCTATTCCACCTAATGCTTCAAACCATGCTGAAATATAGAATCCAGTTTCACCATCATAATGTTCATACTTCGCATTTACTTTTTTTTGTATTCTCTCAGGTAAACTACCAATAATAAAATAAGATAAAGGTTTAGTAACCCTCAATAATCCATCAACAAAACCAGTTTGTGAATAATCAGTATTTGCTTCACTATCTACTTTAGCACCACTAAATCTATTAGTTATAGCATCACCATTATCAGATGAAATTGTTAATTTTGAAAAACCCATTTCTCTTGCAATTTCAACTATTGATTCTAAATCCTTAAATGTTACAAAATTAGTTACAGCAGTATAACCTCCCTGGTCGCTTTCTAATCTGTATCTTTTTCCAAGTATTCTACCTAATATTCTTCTAGTTATCCCTTCTGTATGGGTTTCAATTCCACCATGTCTTGGTAAAATACTGTCCAACACAATTTCTTTTTCATCAAAATTAGTTTCATTTTCAATAGCTAAATATTTTAAGGCTTGTAAGAAGTGATGTTTATCTTCCATATTCCTGAATGAATCACCCATTCCAAAAATAACCAAATCATCTAAACATTGTGAAAAAGCAGGAATTCTTCTTTTCCAATATAAATCTTGTCTTGAATCATATCTTAATAATCTTCTATCCTTGTCAACAGTCTTGACAATATCTTGCATCTCTTTTGCTCTATTTTCATTAATTAATCCTTTTACAACAGATGCTAATCTATATGTTAAATGCAAATACTCATCTTTGATTTCAGCAGGAATTTGAGAATTAGAAATATGTTCATTTCTTATTTTACCCATATCTTCAATTATTCTTACTAAATCATCTCTAACATCTCTTTCTCTTAATTCAACAGTTATTGAAGCAGGAGGGATTTTACTCATTTTTCACCCTTCCTTCAGAAGGCATAATATCTAACTGATTACCAGAATCAACATTAGCAATATGTACTAAGTTTACATATTGCCTTACTAATGCTCTATCGTGTCTTCCAATTTCATCTCCTTTTTCTTTTCTAATTTGCTCTATTTCATCTTCAAATTTTCTAATTTCAGCTTCTACTGTTCTAGTTCTTGTAATAATTCTTGTTCCAGTTTTAAAATCTCTATCATGTCTTTTTTCAATTTTGTAACCTTCATCTTTAAATTCAGGTTTTATTTCATAATGACTGCCAGCCCAACAAGTAATCCTATCAAATTCTTCTCTGCTTAACTGTTCTGTTTTTACTTCTGTAAATGTAACATGTCTAAGAACACCATCTACAGAATATTCTCCAACATCTTCTATAGATTTGCCTAAAGCCAATGCAGCAATTGCCTTTGTTATTTTTTTTACTTCAGGATCATATAATCTCAATCTATTTAATTCATCTATTTTAAATTCAGGAACAGGTTCACCTTCATTATTTTTCCTGCCTGATTTAACTAATTTATTTATTAAATAAGTTCTATAGCTTCCTCTTGCCATAACAGCCCAATCAGTTTCTTGTACAGAAGTTCCGTTTTCTCTCATAATATCTTCTTCAAAATCTTCAACATCATCATAAAAATCAGAGATTTCATCTAAAGCATCATCAATACTTCCTTCTCCTGGATTTGCCATATAAAAAATTAAACTTTGTGGAATTAATGTTTTGAATGAGCTCCCTTTATATTTTACATCAACTAAAGAATAACCATTTGGAATATTTCCCAAATCAAAACTATCTTCAACAACAATAAATTTTTTTCCTTGCCTAATTCTGTCTGAAATTTCAGGAGAAGGTGTTCTTCTAATTACAATTTTTTGTTCTTGTTGAAAATTCATTTTTTATCACCTATAAAATCTTTAACAGCCCTAAAATCAGCAACAGCATCTCCTAATTGTTTTACTATATCATCATAATTACCTTCTATTGAAGGATTTACCCCTCTAATCAATTTTTTATAAACCTCTAAATTAGGAATTATGCCATAATCAACAACAGTTCTTTGAGCTCTGGATATATCTCTGCATGATAAATTTCCATTAATCTCAACTAAAACCCTGGCATCTATGCTATCAGGCAAATACCTTTTCCAAATAGTCTCTTGATCTTCTGGATTAGGCATTCCAAAATATAATTTATGTATAAACCTGTCAATAAAAGTTCCCTTCAATCTGTCTGGTCTGTTAATAGTCCCAATAACATAAACTCCTGGAATTGGTTTGCTTAATCTTGCTTGTAACAAGCCGCTCCAACTTGATTTATGTGATTCAAAGCCCTTATGTTCAACTAATGCATCAATCTCATCAAATAACAAAACACAAGGTGCTAATTGTTTTGCTCTTTCTAAATATTTATCAATTGTTTTTCCTGTTTCTCCAACAAATTTATCTTCAGGTTCAGACCCAGAAACAACAATAAAGTTATACTTATATTCTCCTGCCAATGCTTCTGCAAATTCAGTCTTTCCTGTTCCTTTTGGACCATAAAATAATACAATGCTTCCATCGCTATTTTGTATAATTCTTCTTAATACATCTTTATGATCTCTATAACCTCCTAAATCATCAAATCTTACTTTTGGTTCTCTAAAAGGCATATCTTTTATAGCAGAAGGTTTGGTTCTTGTTAAAGCATATTCAAAGTCACATTGATTAATTTTTGTTCTTCCATTATCTAATATAGAATTAGTAAATGCTTCATTTAGTAATCCAACTAAATCAGCACCAGTATATCCAAATGTAACATCAGCAGCATTTTCTAAATCACTTTCTCTTACTTCAAATTTATGTCCGCCTCTTCTATCAGCATGCATTTTAAGAATAGCTAATCTTCCTTCTCTATCAGGCGGCATATGTTCTACTTCTTTTGAAAATCTTTTAGCTCTTCTTAATGCAGGATCAATATTATTTGATCTGTTTGTAGTTCCAAAAATAAATAAATTATGATTAGACTCAGCCCCATCCATCTCATCTAATAATTGATTTAAAGTTTGTTGTTGCATAGGGTCAATAATAGCATCTCTGCTTGAAAATTTATCAATCTCATTTATTACTAAAATACTTGGCTGACTTTGAGCCTGTTCTCTTAATTGTTCAAACACCTGGGTAACTGCTTGAGGATTTATGATTAATTTTCCATCATAGACAGGAAACCCAACTTCTGTTGCAATATAATCTACACCTAATGTTTTACCTGTTCCAGGAGGTCCTGAAAAAATATGATGCCTATGCCCCATTTCTTTTCCAAAAGCCTCAATATTTCTTAATGTTGCAATTATTCCCTCATAATCTCTTCTTAATTTAGGATGCATAAAAAAAGAATCTTTAGTTACCTTTGGCTTTCTTGGTTTAATGCTAAATCCTTGTTTTGCAATATTATCTGCTAAATTCATTTTTTACCTCGTTGAATTTCTAAAAATTCACAACAGTGCTTATTTCCATGAACATCAAAATAAACTTTAGAACCAGCATCAACAGGACAATCTCCAAATTTTTCCAAACCATAATAATTAGATAAAGCACTGCAGTTATTTCTATGTACTAAAGGAGAATCAATTAAACTTCCTTTTCTTAATTTTTCTACTAGTAGATATCCCCTTAACTGATCTATTTGTCTTTCATTTAATAAGGCTACTTTTCTTCCGTTTCCAATAGGCATTACTAAATTAACTCTTATAGGTAATCCAATTTCATAGGCTAAATTAACTAAATTTTCTACATCTTCATAATTATCTTGATAAACAGCACAAGAAATTGAGGTTCTGAATCTAGTACTTATTCTATCTAGGTTACTCATTACTCTCCAATATAAATCTCTTCCAGTAATTTGTTTATACAATTCAGGATTAGATGCATGTAAACTAACTTGTATTATGCTACCTTGTATAATCTCCTCTTCCAAGTCAAGCAAACCTTCAGGAACTTCTGTTAAATTTGTAGCAACAATTACCTTTCTATTTCTTTTTCTTGTTTCTCTTAATATAGTTAAAAAATCAGGATGAAGCAATGGCTCCCCCCCACTTATACCAATCTCGCCTTTGTTTTCATCAGCAATTTGTAAAACATCATTAATTTGCATTGAAGACCCATCTATCTCTTTGGAACAAAATTTACAGGATTCATTACAGGAAGCATTAATATCAAGAATAAGATTGACCATTTTCTCACTTAAATCCCTCCACTGTATGTAATCCCATTTCTTACAATAATGCCCTCTGCATTTATGGTAAAATTATCATCAGTCCAGTATTGAGGGTTAATGTACATATCAATAAAATTGTTAACTGAAACTTTTCCTTGGTTTAATTTTTTATATTTTATTTCAGCTCTTCTTTCAATAATCGCTTGTGAAACAGGATAAACCAATGTATGTAATTCACCATACTCTCCTTCTACAATAACATATTCAAATTCATGATTCGAAGCCGCACCATAGCCAGATCTATTTATATAAGAAAAAAAGGAAGGTTGTACCTTAATAATCCGACCAGTTAATGCACTTGTAGTATTAGAAATAATTGGAGCTTGTTTTACAACAGGACTTGGTTGTTTTTGCTCACATCCTGTTATACCTAAAACAGCTAATCCTACAATGCCTAAAATATTCCTTAAGGCTCTCATTCTATCATGGTACCTGTTTTAATTGTATTAAGCCACTTGAATCAGAACTCAACATACCATCTCTGCTGATAATATCATTCATATAACGATGAATTCTCTTAAGACCAAATCCTTCTGTAGACAAAAATCGTACAGAATTGAATGATTCTCCCTTACAAAATTCTATTCCTTCAGAAGTATACCTAATAAAACAATCTTTTCTTAAATAAGGGGCTTCACAAATTCTAAATCTATTCCTAATAGTTACAACGCTTAGATCATTATTTATCCTACCAATAGTTAAACCATCAACTAATAAAGGATATCTAGATTTATAAGTTATATCTAAAATTTGTCTTCTTAACTCTTCATTTGCACCTTCCTTAGGAAAAACTAATATTGTAGAAGTATCTGCATAAGAACTATCTTTTTTAGGTATTGCTTTAAAATACCTGATAGTCTCTTCAAGAGTTAAAACACTTATTCCAGCATAATCTCCATTTTCTCTTCCTAATTCGTCTAGAATTTGATTAAAACTTAATGCTCTTAATGTATTAGAAAAAGAAATTGGTTGTCCTTCTTGATATTGTGTTCTATCTTCTATATCTCTAATACCATCAAATCTTTCATTATGTCTTCTAAGTACTTCTTTTCCTAACTCATCATAAACTAAATTTCCAACTATAGGAACAGGAACAACAGGACTTCCATGTAATATGTATACCATTAAAATCCACCTTCCACACTAGCACTAAAAACAAAATGTCTTTCAAAGTCATCTCGCAAAGGTTCAAAGTAACTAAAAGTAGGCATGATTGTTATTTTTCCAACTTTAACAGGAACTTTTACATTAACTCTTCCATGAGTTAATCCATCTCTTCCATGACTTTGATACTCGCCAGCAACAGAACCACTTACATTAACATTTTGTCCTAAAACTTCTAAAGTTTCAGAAGCACCCACTTCAGAATAAATTCTTCCTTCAAAATTATCAGTTATTTTTAATCTAGGACTAAATGGAAAATCAGTTACAGCACTAATATAACCTTCATGAGCAATTATAGTTGGATTAGTGAAAGCAATATAATTTAATCCCGAATTTCCTTTAACATGAGGCAAATTAAATCCATAACTAGGAGTAACCATCCAGACATTTGTTCCCGTACCTAACTCAACATTTCCCCAAAAGTCTAAATTAATATTACCATAATTAACATTTACATCAGGCTGTACAGAAGCACCATAGCACTCTCTTCCTTTAAACAAAACTTTTGAAGTTGTATTTACAGAAGCATTTACGTCTACTGTTTGTGCATTACTTGCTCCAGTTAATAATGTCAAAGCTGCAATTCCTGCTAGTATTTTTCCTCTCATTTTACTGTCTCCCCCTAAAATCATTATAAATTTCTAGAATCCGTGCATCAATAGGCCCAAAAACTAAATCCATTAATCTATCAGATAAACCAATATGAGAATTTGCAGCAGCAACTTTAATTTCATCTTTATACCTACTTGTAAGTGTTCCAGATCCAAGATTTACCAAAAGACCAGTATTCTCATAACCAAAGCCACAACCAGTATCAAATGTCCAAATCAAAATTTCATTTTTATAAGGTACTACTTTTGTTTCATGTCTTGAAGGTATCCAGCTAGTACGGACTCTTTCTGTTTTAGTTCCTTCTATTCTTTCAAATTTTGATAAACTTGCTTTTCCATTTACTTCATTCCTACTATTAAAATGAATAC
>JAGVYZ010000009.1 GCA_018303025.1 Candidatus Woesearchaeota archaeon | reverse complement strand
ATGAATTTTAATAATTTCATATTTTTTATAGCTTCTCTCTTATTATAAAGCTTTTTTCTTCAGGAGTGTTTTCTTTTTAATGATAAGAAATGTACATGTTCATCATTTTACCTACGGTGTATTTATTCTGGCTATAATTGGAATGTATTTTATATTAAGAAGGCCGAAAATTGAAAGCAGGGAATTTAAGATAGCTACTTTAGTTTACGGAATAGGACTGGGATTGACTTTTGATGAGTTTGGAATGTGGTTAAGACTTGAAGATAATTATTGGGCAAGACCAAGCTATGATGCCATAATTATAATTGTTTTAGGATTGCTTAATTTAGCTTATCATAAACAAATTGGAAGAGGAATAAAAGAAATTTTTAGATTTACTTTAAAAAAACCAGCTGTTTACATTAAAAACAAGATAAAAAGAAAACACTCCTGAAGAAAAAAGCTTTATAATAAGAGAGAAGCTATAAAAAATATGAAATTATTAAAATTCATTGTTGTTTTTCTTTTAATTGTTAGTTTAGTTAATGCAGGTGAGTTAAATTCTTATGAAAAAATAAAAGCAGGAATTGAGTTAAATTCTGGAATTAATTTGGAGTTATTACCGGGATATAGATTAGATTATTTAACAATAAACTTAAGCTTTATGCCTAAAAATGATTATTTGCAAAAAGTTAGTAATACTTTTTATTCTAATCCAGAAGGGGAGTTAATAAGTCCAGGAACCTGGAAATATACTAAAGCAGAGAATTCAATTGATTATGGTGTAAATAGTGTAGTTGATTCCAATATTAAAGTTTACAAAATTAAGAATAAGATTGAGTTTCCTTATGATTATTCAGGATTAGAACAATATCTGGAAAGTACTGAAAATATAAATTCTGATGATTCAAGAATAATAGAGAAAGCAAATGAGCTTGCTTCTGGAAATAATGATTTATATGAAGTTGTTGCATTAACAGGAGAATGGGTTAATGCGAATATTAATTATAATCTTACTACATTAACTGAGAATGTAAATCAAAATGCTTCATGGACATTTGAGAACAGATATGGTGTTTGTGATGAGATTACTACTTTGTTTATTTCTATGTTGAGAAGTGTTGGAATACCTGCTAAGTTTGTATCTGGAATAGCTTATACTGACCAGATAAATGGTTTTGGAAGCCATGCGTGGGCTGAAGTTTATTTTCCTGAAATAGGATGGGTTCCATTTGATGTTACTTATGGCCAATATGGTTATGTTGATTCTACTCATGTTAAAATGAGAGAAAGCATAGACCCTAGCGAACCTTCTGTAACTTATCAATGGAGAGCAAATAATGTCAAGATTGATGCTAAAGAGATGAATGTTAATGCCAGCTTCCTTGAAAAAGGAAATGTTTATGATGAAAAGGTTAATGTTAAATTAAGTTTACCTGAAACAGAATATAAATTTAATAGTTATATTCCTGTTGTTGTTGAACTGGAAAATCTAGAAGATTATTATAAAGTTTATAGTTTGTATTTATCTAAGACACCTACAATAATAAATGAAAGCAGGAAAGATGTTTTATTGAAACCTTTTGAGAGGAAATATGCTTCTTTTTTAATACCTGTAGAAAATGGAGATAGAGGATACATTTATACTTCATTAATCGAAATTAATAACTTCTTTGGAAAAAGTTACAATGAAACTATAAAATATTCTGATGAATATTCTCTTTTTTCTAAAGAAGATGCATTAAACTATATTAATGGTTTTGTTGTTGTTAGTGAGAAAGATTATACAAAACAAGCAAGATTGATATGCAATAAAACCAAGTTTTATACTTATGAAGAGGTTAGTTTAAATTGTGTCATTGAAAACAGAGGTAATTCGGTTTTGAATAATCTTAATATTTGTTTATTGCAAGAATGTCATAATCTTAATTTGAACATATTAGAGAAAAAACAGATTAGTTTTAAGCCTAAATTAAATTTAGGTGAGAATAATTTTGAGATTAATATTAATAGCTTGGATATAAGTGCAAAACAACCTATTAAATTGAAATTGCTTGGAGAACCTGTTTTTAATGTTTATTCCTCAAAATATGATTCAATTGTTAATTATACTGGAAATTATGAAATAATATTAAGAATTAATGCAGAGGATATTAAGAACTTAAAAATAATTTCTGATGGTAAAATAATAGCTAATTTAGCTGGAATAAAAAGAAGCGCTGAAATAAAAATGCCTTTTGAGGGCGGGTTTTTCTATGGAAATTCTGGTGAGCTATTATTTGAGTATAGTGATGAGAATAATGTAAATTACAGCAAATTAATGCAAGTAGATATTAAAGTTGTAAATGTTCCTTTATTGAGAAATAAAGACTTTCTTATTTCTATTGGAATTGTTTTAATTTTAATTATTGGATTTTTAGTTTATTATTTACATAGAATGAATAGAAAACTGGATGTACCTGTAAAAAAGAGTATTAAAAAATAATTTTTCTAGGATATACTTTTTTATAAATAAGTTTAAACTTAAGTTTTTATGAGAGATAATGAGAATCCTCAATTAATACTTGGAGAGAAAATAGTTTTAATTGGGATACTAACTGATCTTAAAAGAGATCCTCTTATTAATTTGGGGGGAGCATTTCACTATCTGTTTGATGAATGGTTTGGTTCAATTGACACTTCTCTAAGAAGATATTACTTGACTGGTACTATAAAAAAAACAAATTTAGAAGACAGAGAATTAAATATTGCTTTAACTTATGCAAGTAGAATACGAATAGAGGGTGTAGGAGGAAGATTACAACATGAGGGTTTAAGAGATGAGTTGGGTACAGATGATATTTTGAGCCAGATTTTTCCAGTGTATAAACTAACAAGAGATCCTGAAGGTTTAGTAGTAATGGTAACAGATGTAAGAAGATATTCTGAAGTTAAAGATTAATAAGACTTAGCAACATATAATCTAGTTTTTGTTTGTTTATTGCAAACAATGCATTTTCCAGATTCACTTTCATTTAAATCAGAACCAAATCCTTCAACGCCGTCTTCAACTTTTGATATTTTATCATAACATTTTTCATCATTGCACCAGAAAGCAATTGAAATTTTCTGATTGTTGATATTTTTCTTTATTTCTTCCAAAGAAGAAGCTTTTGCTAATTGGGAATTAAGCATTTTTGTTGCTTTATCCAATAAATTTTTATGAATATCCTGCAATAAACTTTCTATTTTTTTGTCTACTTCTGCTTCTTTAACTTTTATTTTTTCAAAAGTATCTCTTCTGACTAACATTAATGATTTTTCAGCTATGTCTTTTGGTCCAATTTCAATTCTGATAGGAACACCTTTTATTTCCCATTCATAGAATTTTTTTCCAGGAGATTTTTCGGATGAGTCTAATTTAATTGGAAATTTAGTTTTTAATTTTTCATATAATTCCAATGCTTTTTTATTTACTATATCTTCTTCGCCTTTTTTTAGAATTGGAATGATAACTGCTTTGAAAGGAGCTATTTTAGGCGGCATTATTAATCCATGGTCATCCCCATGAATAGTAAAAACTGCTGCTAATAATCTTGCACCATTACCTGTGCAAAGTTGCCAGACATATTTTTCCTGTCCATCTTTATCTGTAAATTTAATATTAAATTTTTTAGCATAAGCTTGTCCTAGATTATTTACTGAACCATTTTCCATTACTCTTCCATTAGGAGTTGTACTGTAATATTCTACTGCTCCAACTGCTCCTGGAAAACATTCCCAAATTGGTTTTTTAACTTTGAAAACAGGCAAAGCTAAATCATTCCACATTTGGTCCCATAATCTCATATGCAATTCCATTTCTTCTTCTGCTTCACTTCTTGTTGCATGTGCTGTATGAATTTCATGCCAAACTGTAATTTCCCTATCACGAATTAATGGACGAGTATGCTTTGTTTCATATCTATAACTGCTTACTGTTTCGTATAATCTTATGGGCAAATCAGATGAACTTCTTACCCATAAAGAAAACATGGGATACATTGCTGGTTCTCCTGTAGGTCTTAAAATTCCCTGTACTTTTTTATCTTCTCCAGCTATAACCTGATAACCTTCTGTTTCAAACCCTTTCCACCAAGAATCATTTTGTTTTGCATATTCTAATGGAACAATTAAAGGAAAATAATATTCTTCTATACCTGCATCCTGGAATAATTTATCCCAAATTGCTTTGATATTATTCATTGCTTTGTAACCATAACCTTTCCAAACATTTTCACCTTTTGCTTCAAATCTTTGGTCTAAAATACCAGCTACATGTACAACTTGAGTATACCAATTTGAGAAATCTGATTTTTTTGCTGTTAATTCATTTGACAATGGAATCTTTGCTTCTTGCTCTATTTCTTTTTTTATCATGAAAAATTTAATAACAATAGGTATTTAAACATTTTTAGTAAGGGTTGCACCGCACTTTCTTTAAGAAAGAACCTGCACTAAGAAAATTTACGAACCTGCACTAAGAAACTGAAATGGGGGAATGGGGTAAACTGGTAGCCTTGTAGCTTCGGGGGCTATAGACCTGGATTCGAATTCCAGTTCCCTCATTTAAACTTTATAAGCATCAAAATAAGGCTGAAGAGCCTGGATTACTTTCATGGTTATATCCCCATGATTAACAACTAAATCCAGATTAGGAATTTGGAGTCTTCTTGCTCTTCTTAATTCAGATATTATTTCATCTTTTGCTTTTCTAATATTAGAGTCCACTGATGATTCTTTTCTTAATTTTCCTTTGCTTCTTTCAAAAGATTTAATTTCTGCACTTAGCTGAGTAATATTTTCCAAAAGGTCTTTAGTTACAGGAATTATTGCTTCTTTATAAGCCTCTAAAAAATCATAGGGAATTGGAAGATTTAACATGTTTAATGCTAAGTAATATGATGGACCTATAACCTTCCCATCTTTATCTTTGAAAACTTTTGAAACTTCATCTTCACCTACATAAACTGTTGGAAGAGCATTAGAAAAATGTATTCTCATTGGACTTTGCAAAGAAGACCATGGATTGTCTGTTAGCTTTGCATCATATGTTCCGAATGAAACTGGTGCAGAATAAGGTCCAGAAACTATTCTTGTTAAATAATCTCTCGCCATTGGGAGAGTTAGAGTAAGATCTTCTGCTACAGGACTTCTTGCTAAAACCCCTAATCTCAAAGTTGTTTCTGTAACTCGCGAATCACCTTGAACTAGATTATGATTTTCTTCTGTTATTATCATAACTTGTTTACCTACATATGGAGCTAATCTATCTGAAATTGTTTGCATAGGGTTAGAATCTCTTGACATAGACTAAGCAGATTAAGGGTTTATTTAAACATTGTTGGATTACAAATATATCTTAAGAATATAACTTAACTATAACAACCTTTAAAAATTCTTGATAGATAGCTGGTAATATGGGTGATGATATAAAAAATAGGATAGAGGCGATTTTATTCACTACTGGAAGATTTTTGACATTAGAAGAATTAGGAAAACTAACAAGAATAAGCTCTTCTGGAATATTAAAAGAAGCTTTAGATAAATTAAAAGAAGAATATAAATCTAAAAATAATTCCTTGGAAATTTTAGAAGAGAATGGGAATGTAAGATTAAACATTAAAAGAGAATACATGTATCTGACAACTGAATTACTAGAACAAACTGATTTTGATAAAGGAACACAGGAAACATTGGCTTTAGTTGCTTATAAAAATCCTGTTTTGCAAGCTGAAATTATTGATAGGAGGGGCAATGGAGCTTATGAGCATATTGCAAAATTAAAGGAAATGGATTTAATTACTTCTGAGAAATCTGGAAGAACAAGATTATTGAAATTAACACCTAAGTTCTATGATTACTTTGATGTTGCAGAAGAAGGCTTGAAAGAGAAGTTTAAAAATTTAGAAGAGAAATATGGGAAAGAAGTAAGGGTTGCACCCTTCACGAACCTGCAAGAAGAAAAATCTAGGGAAGAAACAAAATCTTCAGAAGAAATAAATTCTGAAGAACAAATAAAGGAAGAAGAAAATGAAGCTTTTCTTTTAGAACCAAAGAAAGATGAAATCTTTCTTGGCAACGAAAACAAAAGTTTTCATTTGAAAGAAAACCTTCGGGAAAAGAAAACTAATAATGAGGAAATAAAAGATGGGGTTAATGAAGAGACCTAATTTACTATTATTATTAATTTTTCTGCTTAATCTAGGAATAAGACTATATTTGTCATTAAAAACAGGAAGTTTTTCGAGCGGGGAGTCTTATTTTAGCCTGAGAGTTATAGAAAGCATTTTTCAGAATGGATTGCCCATGTATTATGATGAGCTAAGCTTTTCAGGCAGAAATTATGTGTATATGCCTTTATTTTACTATATTTCAAGTATTTTTTCATTAATACCATTAGGACTAAAAATAATTTTACAAGTGATAATCTCAAGTTTAACCTTTATAATTTATTATTTTTCATATTCAATTACAAATGACAAGAGAAGTTCATTGGTGGCTGCTTTAATAGGCTCATTTATTCCTATAACTTACAGCTTAACTGTAAACCAGGTAATGCCTTACATCTTATTCCTGCCTTTGATTTTAATTATTTATTTTTTAATACCTGGATTAGATGAAAAGAAACATGTAAATCTGTTTATTATTCTTACTTTAATATTAGTTTTAACTGATGCTGCTTCATTTGTATTGCTGTTTACATTGTTAGTTTACAGCTTGTTTGTATTTTTAGATTATTTCAAGATTGACAGATTAAAAAAAGAAATTTTAATGTTTGTGTTCTTTTTAGTGTTAATAATAAATTTTTTGGTTTTCAAGGGAGTTCTTGTTGAGTATGGTTTAAATTTGACTGGTCATAATTTTCAGGATTTTAATTTTCTTGAAATTCTTTATTTAATTGGACTGCCATTATTGATATTTGGAATTTCGGGAATATATTATGGATTGACAAAATATCATGATGAGAAAATATTCGTGCTTATCTCTGCAATTTTGGGTATAATGCTTATGATAACATTAAAAATGATAAACATAAAAGAAGGTGTTGGATTGTTAAGTATATGTTTAGCTGTTTTAGCAGCTATTTCAATAAAAAAGACTTATGAATATCTAAGCATGACTAAGTTTGAGGATGTTAAGCCTGTGTTAAACATCTTCTTTATCATAATGATACTTGTCTTAAGCATAATTCCTGCTGTTACTTCTGTAAATTATTTTAATGAAAAAGATTTAAATGACTTAGAATGGGCAAGAGATAATGTTTATGAAAAAGTCGTAATGGTATCTCCTGCTGAAGAAGGAAGTTTAATAACTTATATAGCAAATAAAACTAATGTCATAGACGAAATTTTTTTACTTGCACCAAATCCTGATGAAAGACTGGAAGATGTTAATACTGCATTTGGAACATGGTCTGAAAGTAGTGCATTAAGAATTTTTAAAAAGTATAATGCAACTTATATTTATTTGTCTGATTTTGGAAAAGATAGATACCAGATAGGAAGGTTATTGTATGGTGAGAATAAACAATGCTTTAGAAGAGAACGAGAATCGATTTACAAAATTGTTTGCTAAAAAAAACATTTTTTATATTTTAGCAATACTTATCTTAGTTTTACCTGTAATAATCAGAGCAGGAGAATTGAAATTTGAGGACTATTATTTTTTTGAAAGAGCTTCTTCATTAGATTTTGGAAAAGATGATTTGAGCTATTCTGGAAGGGATTTTTCATATTATCCATTAGGAATATTAATAACTGAATTTTTTAAAGGATTTAGTTTAGCTTATCTGATTATTCCTTTTTTATTGGGATTAATGAGTCTTGCTTTAATGAGAAGCATTTTTCTTGATTTTGATGAAGACAAGAACAATCTTTATTTATTTTCTTATTTGATGATATTCTCACCTGCTTTTATTTATTGCTTTACAAATTATGTAAAAGAAGGATTTATCGTTACTCTACTTTTAGCGGGAATTTACTTTTTTTTGAGAAAATACAAGATAATAAGTGTTTTAATGTTTTTTTTGACATGTTTGTTTGGATTTTATTCTGGAATAATTGCATTAATCATTTTAATAATATTAAGCATAAATGAAAAAAGGAAATATTTGTATTACCTCTTATCCTTAAATGCTATATTTTACTTTTATTATATTTATATGAATAGGCTGCCTGAATTATTAAGTTTTAATGTTAATAATATAAAAAATTACTTGTTTGATTTAGGAAGCCCTTATGGATTAAGCTTTTTTTTAATAATAGCAGGAATATTTGGATTCAGGAGACTGTGGAGAGAAAAATACAAGTTCTATAAAATTTATCTTGTTTTAATTGGATTTGTTGCATTATCTTTAGCAGATAATAAGAATGTAATCTATCTTGGATTCTTGCTTACTGTATTTGGTGCTTATGGAATTGAGTTTTTTATTAAAACTAAATGGGAAGGAGAACAAATGAAAGTTCTTACTATTCTTATTATTTCCCTAGGAATAGTATTTAGCGGAGTTTCTCATATTATGTTAAGCGATAGTTTTGAGCCTGGTAATGGGTTAAAAGAAGTAGTAAATTCTGTTGAAAATGAAACAATATTTTCATATTATTCTTATGGGATTTATATAAACTATTTTGATAATAGAAATGTAATTGATTCTAATTTTCATTATGCTCCTGATGTTAATGAAAGGTTTATTGATTCTGAAACTATATTTAGTTCAAGAAGACTAGATAAAACAGATGAAATATTAAAAAAATATGATGTTACTTATATCTTGATAACTCCCTGGATGAGAAAAAATTTATGGATAACTGATGAAGATGGATTATTGTTTGTTTTAAAATACAATCCTTTATTTGAGCTTGTTAAAAGCAAGGGTGGATATGAACTCTGGAAAGTAAATAGAGAAGAATAAAAAAGTATTAAAAACTTAGATTTTAGCTTAAATTTATGATATTTGAAATTTATATCTGGATAATCTGCTTTTTATCAGTATATGTGTCTATATTCTGGATTATTGTAAGCAACAATAAAGACAAGAATAAAATAAAGAGGAAGGAATTGCCTTTGGTTACAATTGCTATTCCTGCTTATAATGAAGAAAGAGGAATTTGGAATACATTAAAATCTTTAACTGGAATGGATTATCCTAAAGAAAAGTTAGAGATTATTGTTGTTAATGATGGGAGTAAAGATAAAACAAGAGAAAAAGTTGAGGAGTTTATTAAGAAAAATAAAAGTTTCAATATTATTTTAATAAATCAGGAAAATAAAGGAAAGGGTGCTGCATTAAATAATGCTTTGAAAATAGCTAAAGGTGAGTATTTTTCTGTATTTGATGCTGATTCTATTGCTGGAAAAGATGTGTTAAAAAGCATGATTGAATATTTTGATTCTGAAAAAGTTGGAGCTGTAATAACAGCCATAAAAGTTTATGAGCCAAAAACAAGCATTGAAAAAATCCAAAGATTGGAGTATATTTTTGCTTCTTTTGTAAGAAAGCTAATGGGAAATGTAGGTACATTGCATACTACTCATGGAGTATTAAGCTTGTTTAACAAGGATATTATAAAAAAATTAAATGGTTTTGATGAAAAAAACATGACAGAGGATTTTGAGATTGCCATGAAATTAAGACATAACCATTATGAAATAAAAATGTGCGAGGAAGGATTTTGCTATACTCAGGTTCCTTCTAATTTCCATTCATTATGGACTCAAAGAGTAAGATGGTTTAGGGGATTTATGTCAAATAACATTAAGTATAAAGACATGGTTATGAATAAAGAATATGGATTATTGGGAAGATTTCAGATTCCGCTTGAGTTAATTACTTTAGCTTTAGTTTTTATTTCTGTCGGGTTATTAGGATATAATGGAATTAAGTACATTATTAATTTAGTTTACAAAATAGTAATATTAAGATGGGAAATATTTGACATAGGTATTCATTCTTTTAAGGAATTGATATTAGGAATAAACTGGATGATATTCTTTCCTTCTACTATCAGCTTAATAGCTGGTTTGTACTTGTATTTTAAGGCTCATTATTACATAAAAGAGAAATGGAGATTTCATTTCGCATCATTTATATATCTTTTTGTTTACCCTGTTTTAAGAAGTTTGCAGTGGATACATGCTTTTTATCTGGAAAGCACAAAAGCTAAAAAACGGTGGCGGTAGCTTCTTTCTTGCAAGAAAGAATCTACGATAAGAAAGAAACAGAATCACGATAAAGAAAAAGCAGAATGAAAATAAGAAAAGATAGGTTTCTTTTTAAAAAAGAAAGTCCTGAAAGAAAATAAAAAATGAAAATAAGAAAAGATAGGTTTTTTCTTTAGAAAAGAAAAAAGTCCTGAAAAAAGAAACTAAAAATGAAAATAAGAAAAGATGTTTTTATCAGCACATTTATCATAGTC
>JAGVYZ010000008.1 GCA_018303025.1 Candidatus Woesearchaeota archaeon | reverse complement strand
AATAAAAAAGATTTATCGAGACAAGCCATTCATCTCCATCCTAAAGGATGGTCACGAGCTTGAAAAAAGCTCGTTAGATTTCTGGCTAAATTATCTTAAGAGATTTAACGCATGAATATTTTTGGCATACCTTGATGCAAATAAGGCAAGAAGGATTTGCGAGTGATGGTGTTGGAAGTGGATCAGGTACAACACCTTCTCAAAGAGAAGTAGAAATGTTAAAATCAGCAAATATTTACCCATACCATAATCTTTCAGGCATATTTAATTGGGGCAATATTTCTAATCCTGAGAATTCTAATTAAGATTTTAAAATGAAAGCAAACTCTAAATTTACATTAGAGAATATGTTTTCTTCAGCAAGACATATCGCTTCTGCAGCAGGTTTAATAGCAATTTCTTATTTTGGAAGTGGATGTGATATTGATTCTTTAATAATCTCAGTTCCAGGAACAAATTATTCCAAAATCATATTAACAGATGAAGATTTCCCAAGATATGGATTAAAACCAGCAGGAAATCCAGAAAGTGTAATTGGTTATACTCCAGTAACAATAGATGTAAGAGATTTAGGAACAGATGCTCTTGTCTCAAATCCAGTAGTCATTTACTACAATAGAACACCAACTAAATTATACACTTCTTCAAATGGTTCTGTTGTAATTGATAACAATCCAACAGCAATAACAGAAGAAGATCCTTGTTTAGCAGATGCATTAGCAAAACAAGCAGAAGGTCCTGACCCTTTAGTTTTGCCTTCAAATATAACTATGTATACTTTCCCAGATGATTCTTTATTAAGATCTTTAGGCAAAAAGTTTCAAAATTCTTTTTTATTGAAACCTTGGCCATGGAGTTATCCTGCTAAAGTTGCATTTACAAATTATGGAACAATGTCATCTGAAAATCTTCAAAAATTTAAAGATAGATTGCCTTTTATCAATAACAGATTAGGTTTAAATCTTTTTGAATATACTCCCGATTCTACACAAGCAAATGTTATTACAAGAGTGAAAGATAGTGTAAGCCAGACAAGATTCTGTCCTTACGTTTATTCTGATAAAGATTTAGTTACTTTAAGATGGGAAGGACTCATGACCGCTTCACTATGGGATTTTATGCATGAAATTGGATGGCATATTGCAACGAGAATAGCATCAGAAGGTGGTTTTGGTAATGGATGGATTGGAAGTGGAGGTGGAGAAGATTTTAATGATACCGAAGTTCTTTTAATAAGAGCCAAACATCTTCCACAAATGCATGGTCTTCCACCAATAGATTGGAGTAATTATTCTTCTAATTAATTTTTAAAATGAGAGCCCCTACAAAATCAATTACAGGGAAGGTCATTTCAACAGTCGCAACTATTGCCTCTGCTTTTACATTCGGTGCTTGTGATGCTAATTATAATCTTTTAGGTAAAGAACCAGTTATAAGTGACCCTTGTGTAACTTATGTTCAGTCTTTGCAAAAACCAGCACAAACTTCTAGTTTAGAAGTTCCAAGCAGTTCTGAATATTGCAGATTAACTGTTCCTTTTGATACATTAGCTGCAAAAATTGCAAATCCTTTGCCTCTAAATTTTTATGTAGAATTAAGAGACCCAATAGCAAGACGGGATGTTCCTAATTATCCTGTTGTTTTTAATGAAACAACTTATACAACTGGAGAAAATGGAATAGTAAAGATAAGTACACTTCCAAATGCTATTACAGAAGATGAGTGTATACAAAGAGCAAGATTAGCAGAAGGAGAAACTCCAATAATTACTGTTTATATGATGCCTAAAATTGATTTAAATTCTCCTTATAAAAATTTATTAGGTTTTGCAGTTGGTCTTTATAGTCAGGAACAGTTAGGAATAACAGATAGAATTTATACTCCAGAAGAATTATTAGCTTCTGGTTTTCATGTAAGAACAAAATCATTTAATACTCAAACTTCTTCAAGAATGGTATTTAGTCATACAGAAAATGTTTCTCCTGCACTAATAGCTGACTTAAAAAATTTATTTACAGGAGGAGATATTGCAAATTATATAGATCCAAGATTAAGACCTGCAAGTTACTGGGATGATTTTCATCCTTTAACAGAAATGTATGGCAGGCAAATATTTGTTTATGAACCGGATACTGTTTCTAATTCAGTACAAACAGTAATTAGATTTAATCAAGCTAGAAGTCAACAATTATCTAAGGGAACAATGTGGGGTGGAAAACCTTTAGAATATAATTTGATTTTAATTGCAAAAGGATCTTATCCCGAACTTGTTAAAAATGCAACACTTCATGAAGTAAAACATTTAACTGCTGATGCTCCTCATAGCTGGGATACAAGGCATTTAATATCTGCAGCTAAATCAAAAGGAACAGGAAAAGAAACATTAGATGAAGTATTGCTTTTCTTATTTGGAAATGTTCCTGTCTGGGATGGAAATTTCCAGCCGGGATTTACTGTTGATTTAAGCCAGTATTCTAATGATTAGGTTTTAAAATTAAGTTACTACTTTTTTATCCTAATTTTTATTTTTAATAGAATACTTTAAATATTTTGGTATTATTAAAATAATGGGGGTATGAACATAATTGAGCAGATTTAGCAAAGTAATCTCTTTTGTTTTGATTTTCTTACTGATTTCTATTTCATTTAGTTCTGTTGAAGTAAATGCTGCACAAAAGCCTTCTTTGGAAAATGATGATGTTTTTGTAAATCCTACAACAAATAAAGTAGCGAAACCTGCTTATGGCGGTGGTACTTGGCAACAAGCATTTAAAATTAATTTTGGACAAAGTTATCTTGAATCTTATTGGACTTATACTGACAATTGGTACAAAGTTAGTACAACTGAAAGAGGGACATTAAAATTTGGAATAAAACCAAACACGGGTGATGATTTAGATATATACGTTTATGATAATACTGGAAATAAATTATTATGTTCTAGCACTGGTTCTGGTTCTGCTGAAGATTTTTGTACTTTGGAAAAAGGTGTTGATTATACTTGGGACTTTTATATAAATATAAGACCTTTTAAGATACCTGCTCCCCCCGCTATAGGCAGTTTGTATACTAAAAAAATTTGTACTGCAAGATCTACTGGCAATAAAAGATGCGGTTCTGGAAATGTTGTTGAAGAAGAATATCAAAATGTTGATTGTTCTATAACTTGGAATTCAGGAACTGACTGTGATAATCAAGATGATGATGGAGAATATGACAGTCCTGTTTGTTCATTAGACCGAATAGTTAAAAAGAAAGTATCTTATGACTATTCCTGTTCTGGTGCTGGTTCTTGCACTTATACCACAACAAGTTCTAGTTTACTGGTTAAATCCTGCACATATGGATGTCAGGAAGGTAATTCTGATTGTTATGAATGTACTACTGACAGTCATTGTGGAACAGGAAAAAAATGTTCTAGTAATAAATGTGTAGCCAAAACTTGCAGTGAATTAGGAAATTCTAATGGTGCTTGTGATACAAACAGTAATAAAAAAAGAAACAATGATGTAATTTATGAGTGCAAAGACCAACTTCCTTCTGAAAGTTTAGATGTTTATTGCTGGCAACAGATTGCTACTAAAGGCAGTAATGATTTTTGTAGTTATGCCGAAGATGCTAATTCTCCTTGTCAAAAAAATGATTGGGATTGTGATGGTATAACTAGCCAAGGAAATTGTGATACTGGACTAGTTTGCAAGGGTCCTTGTGTTGGTAGTTTATGTGATGTTGAAGGAGATTTAACTAGTTATGATGGATGCTGTTTAACTAATGAACAATGGGATACTTCTGCTCAGGTTTGCAGACAATGTTTAACAAGCAATGATTGCTCAAGCGGATATAAGTGTAGTAATTATCAATGTGAGCAAAAAACTTGTTCTGATTTTATAAGTGAAGGAGCTGATGCAAGTTGTGCATCTGGAAAAAATGAAAATGAATACTATAGAGAAGAAAATTTAATTTTTCAATGTCAAAGCTTTCAAGGAATAAAGTGCAGAGTTTTGAAATCAAACAAAGGACAAAATGATTTTTGCAGCTATCCTGGTGTAACTTGTGGATATAATGATTGGGATTGTGATGGCTCTGGACAAGGTAATTGTAATTCTGGATTAGTTTGCCTAGGAATTAATGGTGATGATAATATCAATCAATTTGATGGTTGTTGTTTAGCTAATGAGCTTTGGGATAGTACTAATCATGTTTGTTATAGTCCTTGTAAATTAAATTCAATATCTTGGGAGAAAAATAATGTAGAAGAAGGAGAAAATGTTGATGTTTTAGTTAACTGGCAAAATTGTAAAAATACAGACAAAGTTGATTTAGTTATTAAAGAAAGAGATGATTGTTTAGGAAAAATTGCTGCAGATTTAACTGATAATAGTTCAAATTTAACCGGAAATGCGAAACCTGCTTTCTGTGGTGATGAGGTAGTTGCAACTGCTAGTGAATATCTTAATGAAAATCCAAAAAAAGTAAATTGGAAATCAATTTTTCAAACTCTTGATTTGAATCCAAGTAATACTTATTATGTAGAAGGTGTTACTAATTTTAATGGTTATACTAGTGAAGCAAAATCAGGAGAATTAACAACAACAAAAGCTTGTGCTGATAATGATAATGATGGATATAAATCCAATCAATGTGGTGGAAATGATTGTGATGATGGTAATCCACTAATAAACCCTGGCAGATCTGAGATTTGTGATAATATTGATAATAATTGTAATGAAGATATAGACGAAATTTTTAATAAAAATATTGATTCTAATAATTGCGGAAGCTGTGGAGTAAAATGCAGCACGGGTTATAGATGTGAATTGGGAAGTTGTAAAAAATTGCCTGTATGTGGCAATGGAATATGTGAAACAGGTGAAACTTCAACTAGTTGTGTAAATGATTGCTATACTGCTGCATGCACTATACCTGATGGAAGTTCAATCACTTGCTCCTGCTCTTCTAATTCTGATTGCACAAAATATGGAAATTACTATTGCAAAGATAATGGAAGATATGACAAATGTGAAAGAAGAACTTATGCTGATGAATGTTCTAATCATGACACTTATTATTGCGAAAATGCAGATGTAAAAAAATGCGAATATAATTCTGCTAGAGAAAATTATGAAATTAATCAAGTTAAAAGCTGTACTGGTGCATATGAATATTGTGATGTAAATACTGTAAATTATGCAGGAGAATGTTCTAAATATGCTAATAAATTAAATGCATGGCTAGATTATTCTGATTCTAAAGTAAACAAGCAAGTTGATGATATTGTAAAAGTAAATATTTATTCTGAACAAAATGCTGTTGTTAATGTAAATTATGATTCTAATTATTTTGTTGGAGATTGTTCTAGTTCTTTTAATGTTAGAACTGGTGTAAATACCTGTACTTTAACTGTAAAAGAAGGTTCTTTTGGTGAAAAAAATATTAAAGTTAATGAAAAAGTCTTAACTGTAAACCTTGTTGAAAATCCTAAACTTTTGATTGTTACTGATTCAAAAAAATTAACTGAAAGATTTGCAAATGAGTTAGAAGGTGTTAAGGCTGTTTTGAAACAAGCTTATGCAAATGCTGCAAAAGATAATGGTGTTGTTTATGATTTAAGTGCTTATAATGTGGGAGAGAATCCATTTAATAGTTTTTCAAATTATGATGAAAATGTTTTTGGAAGCTTAATCAAAAATGATTATTCTTTATTAGTTGCTAATTTTGTGAAAGAGAAATGCGTTAATTGTGAAAGTGTTATGATTGTTGGTGATGATTATGTTGTTCCTTATTATAGAAGAAATATACCTGTTTATGAAACTAGATTATTTTCTGACAGGCAATATGATACACAAATGTATACTGATATGTCTATGATTAAAAAGAGAATCTTGCCATTTTCAGATTATTTTGAAATGTTTAAGCAAGATAATAAATATGAAGGCAAAGATGTTCTTTTGATATTACCTCATGATATTTCTAATGAACAAAGAATACAAGTTAATAATTTAAAATCTAATTTAACTAGCAAGTATAAACCTGATTTTACTGAGATGGATGGAAAAGATATTTATTGCTATGATGAAAGATGGTTTGCAAAGACAAGTGGAAAAACATTGATTATTATTGGAACAGAAGAAAATAATAATGCATTTAGATGCATGCCTTTTGTTGCTGGAGATTTAAATAGAGATTCTGCATTTATGCAACCAAATGTTTGGGATAATGAGGAATATGCATTAGTCATTAATACAGAAGAGCCTAAAGTAATTGAAACTTTATCATTGCTTATTGAAGGTGATGATTTAGTAAAATTAAAAGGGGAATCTGCTTATTTCTTCCATGTAGGCACTCAATATGCAGGATATGCTGCTATGGGTATTGGTTTAATTACATTAACAGTAGGAACTGGTGGAACAGGTGCTGTTGCTTTAATAGCAGCTGCAGCTGTAATGGATGCTGCTGCTGATTCAACTGATGCTGTTGACACTTGTGTTGTTAATAATGAAGGTGTTGGTTGGTGTGGTGCTTCTGTTGCTTTTGCTATTGTGCCTTTTGTATCTGGAGCTCCTGCTAAAAAAGCAATTAAAGAAGGCATAGATATTTTTGATAGTTTATCACCTTCAACTAAGAATTTTATAGAAGATACTTTTTCAAAACTAAATAAACATTTTGATAAAAAAGTATTGAGAAGATTTGATCCTGAACATGTTGCTAAAGGTACTGATGAAATAATAAAACAATCTGGAAAGAATGCTGATGAAGCTATTAGTGATTTTAAGAAAACATTTGGAAATAGTGAAAGAGGACAGGAACATGCTATAAGAACATTAGTCAAATATGGAAAATATAGTGATGAATTTTTTGAACAAAATCATTTTGTTAGATATACAGAGATAGACAAGAGAATCTTTAGGGTTGATAATAGAGTGCCAAAGAATGTCATTAATGGTGGAGGATTCCAAGCAAGAGGTACTTCATTAAATTATGAGAAATATGCAACTGAAAATGAAGGAGGAAGATTTATTGGAGCTAGTCAAACTCCTGAAGGCGGAGTTATTGCAGCTATAAGTACTGGAAATATAAAACCTGAAGGATTAAGTGGTTCTTGGGTATATGTGATAGATCCAAGAGGTAAAAATTTTCTAGATGATATAGGAACATTGCCTAATCCCGGACCTAATAGAATAGCTGAGCAGGGAGTTATTGCAATTGATGAAGTGCATCCTGATGATATAGTTGGAGCTGTTTATGTTAGAGTTGAGTCTAAAATAGAAGGCAATACCATCAATATCTTATCTTCAGAAATTACAGATATAAAGTATATAAATTCAAATTATAAAGGTAAGTTTAACATGAATAGTCTAAATTTTCAAAGAGGTGATTTATAATGGTTAAGGTTTTTTTTATGATTGCAGAAGATAAAAAACTTGAAGAATTTTTAAAAATATTAATTGAAAGATTAAATAAATATTTTGATTTAGAAATAAAAAGAATTGGAGAAGTAGAGATTGAAAGAGAGAAAAAATTAATAAAAAAATATAGTAGTTTAAAGGGAATTACGGTTGAGTTTAATATCCAAAAACATTTTGAGAAACAAGTTATTATTTCTAGTGAATTTAATTCTTATTCGCATAAAAATTTAAAAGATTTAAAGGAAAAAATGTTAAATTTTCTTAAAGAATTTTCTAATCTAAAATACCTAATAAAAGCTGAAACTTCTTTAGGGGATATGGATCAAAAATATACATTCATATATGAATTTTTATTATTAGATGAAAAAGATCAACAATTTAATGATTTGAATCCTGATTTTATGAAACCAGATTATAAAGAAAAAATTGGATCGAAATATTTAATGGAATTTGACTCTAAATATAAGAAAGGAGAAAGTCATGATAAAGATCTTGTTCCTCTCGCAAATGAAACCTTTTATGAAAGTGTATTAATCAAACACAAAGGAACAGAGGTAATTAAAAGTTATGGCTTTAAGATTTTTTCTTTTAGAGAGGATGTTAATAAAATTGAAACACTTCTTATTGGAAGAATTTTCAATGGGCTTTATAGCGGAGTAAAAATAACTGATGAAGAAGATCTTTTGAAGGCACTTAAAAAAGCGAATAGGCATTTAGCAAAATATGGAAAAGAAATTGTTGATATTAAAGTAGTATATGATCAAGTAAAGAAAGCATTCAAGGAGTATAAAGGAGACGAAGATTATTGGAGAAAAAATGAAAAAAATAAATGAAAAAGAAACAACAAAGAAGAAAATGTCAAATTTTAAGCTAATAGGTTATTTGACAATATTTTATTTTGCATTGAGAGGCATTTTATCATTAGTAGTTTACTCTAATGCAGAGATTAGAGAATCATTTGGATTATTGAATTTGATTCTTACTCCAGTATTAATTATATTGGGTTTATACTTAGGTTATGAAATAACAAGAAAAAAGAAATGGGCTGTAATCAGCACTTTAGTTTTAGCGAGTTATCAATTAATTGTTAGAGTTGTAAATATGTATGCATTTGATAGTGTAAAATTACCTATTAGTGAAATTGGAACAATTATAATTTTAATTTATGCATTAAAAAACTGGAACAAATGGATTAATGATGAAAAATAAACTATTAACAATAATATGCATGATTTTACTAGCTGTAGCTACAGCTAGCGCTATTATTGTTAATGAAGAGACATCTTCTGTTGCAAGAATTGTTGGAAATGCTCCTATTGATATGTTAAGACAAATGCAAAGAGATGAAATTAATTTAGAACATGCTACATCTTATTCTGAAGAAAATTGGGTAACCAATGGTATATTAGAGAATGAATTCAGGGGAAATTTAGTTACAAATCAAAAAGCACAATTAAAAGAATATAATTCACAATATTCTTTTAGTCAAGTTGAAAGTTCATTTAATAATTTCAAGAGAAATGAATTGTTCATAATAAGCGGTGAAGGTGAACCTGGAAAAATAACAAGTTCTGGTACATTTGGAAATAATGAAATAACTCCTAATGACATTGATTCATGGAGAGAAACATTTCAAGATGCAAATCCATTGTTTATATTAAATGCAGAATATGCAGGAACATATTTGCCTAAAGAAAATACTTTTGTGTCTAAAATAGCAAGAGATTCAACAACAATAACTTCAACTTCATTTAGTTCAAATGAATTTATAAATTCATTTTTATGCAATTTATGGAATGATAAAACAGTAGGAGAAGCATATATGGATGCAAGAAACTTCCATTATAATGGCGGTTCTGTTTCATCTAATGATAATTTAATTGGTTTAGTATTGCAGTCTTATGCATTGTATGGAAATCCAATGCAAGTAATAAATATGAATTGGAAAGAAGAAGATAGAGAAAAGATAAAGAAAGCATATTGTAAAAATGATTTAGAAAATTTAGCTCCAGACATTGAATTTTTAGAGCAAGTAGGAAATTACTCTAAATTCAGAAAACATTTAGTTTTTGAAATTCCTGCTTATGAAGTAGAAAATTATGAGAATTATTCATTAATTAAAGCAAATAATACTTTCAATAATTTAGAATATGGTGAATTAGTATTGCCTATGGCTGTAAGAACAACTCACTTTCCATTAAATACTATAATTACTGGATTTTCAGTAGATAATGTTAGAGATTATGAAGATATAACTGCAGATATTCCCTCTTATGAAGAAGATTTTGTTGAAAGAACATGTTATGAACAAAATAAATCTTATGAAATTAACTTTGATCAAGCATATAGTGCTAATTCTCAAGATTTCATTGCAACAATACATCCATTAGAGATATTAAACTGCAGTGAAGGCAAGTTCAGATTGTATAAAAAATTCAATTATTCTGTTGAATACATTGCATTAAGCCCTGTCTTAATTAAAAATGTTAATGCACCTGCAAATGTAAACATTAATGATGTAATTAATGTAAATGCAGAAATAATGCCATTAACAAATCAAAATGTTAATGGAATCTTGGCTGTTTACAATAATAAAAATACAAAAATATGGGAGAGAGAAATAAACAGCAATGATTTAGTTCAAGAAATACAATTTTATGCTCCTAGTGAAGAAGGATTGCAAGAATACAGTTTAGAATTTATTTACAATAATGAAACAGTAAACTATCAACAATTTAGTGTAAATGTAAGATTATTAGATGTAAATGCAGAGATTCCTGCAAAAGCAAGTGAAAACCAAGATATAAATCTAAAGTTTAATTCTTATGCTGGCCAAATATTTAGTTTAGATGCAAAATATTACTTGTTTAAAGGAAATACCTTAAAACAAGAAGGAAATTTCAGCAAAAGCATAAATTTAGGAGAAAATACTTATGCAATTCAATTAAATAATTTGAAAAGAAGCGACCAAAGTTACACTTTAATTTTAGAACTTTCTTACTTAGGAAAGAAAAAAACAATTAATTATTTGATAACTACAAATAACATGCCTCTGATTTATGCATATACTGATTCCAACTATAAATTAAATGATGATATTATCATAAATTATAGTGCTATTGATTATGATAATGATAATTTACAAGTTAGCATAAATGATACAAGATTCAGGAAAGAAGGAAATTCATTTATAGGAAAAGCTAATAATTTTGGAAGCTATAATGTAAAACTAAGTGTAAGTGATGGATTATTAAATAATGAAGAAACTATTTCATTTGAAGTAGAAGGAAATAAAGCTCCTGTTTTAGAGCAGGTTAATGACATTACAACTTATGAAAATGAATTGATAAATCTTAGTTTATATGCTAGTGATGAAGAAAATGATAATTTGGTTTATTTTGTTAACAATACTAAGTTTAACAAAACAGACTATAATAAGTTTGAATGGCAAACTAATAAAAGTGACATTGGAAATTATACAATAATCTGTGGGGTAAGTGATGGAATTATGCGTAAATCTTTCTGTGATTGACAATAAAAACTGGCAATGCAGTGATTTATTGGATACTTCACAATGTAACAAAATTGCTTCATGTGAATGGGTAAATTCATTAAACAGATGTAATATAAAGGCTGCTGGTTATTGTGGAAATAATAAAATAAATCATTATGAAATATGTGATGGAACTGATTTAGGTGGAAAAACTTGCCAATCTTTAGGATATACTAACGGGATATTAAAATGTGTGGTTCAATGTTCAAGTTATGATGCTTCTCAATGTACAAAAGCAAGCCCTAAACCGGCTAAAGTTATTGAATTTATGTATGGAGATGTTAATCAAGATGGAAAAGTAAGCGGTTCTGATTCTTCTTTGATTTTAAAATATATAAGAGGAAGAGTAGGCTTGAATAAAAATCAAATTAAAGCAGGAGATGTTGACTTAAATGGAAAAGTTGATGCTATGGATGCTGCTTTTATTAATGGCTATATTTCTGGTGAGATTGAAACGTTGCCAATAACTGATTTATGAATAATAAAGGAAAGGTTTATATATTAAATATAGTATAATATTATATTAAACTTAATATAAAATGCAAATAAAGAAAAGCTATATTACAATATTAGAACTTTTTAGGAAAGATATTTTCCTAAGCAAAACTATGAGAGAGTTAGCTATAATGGCTAATAAAGATTATCCTATTGTTTATAATACATTAAAAGAATTAGAAAAAAATAAGATTATAAGAATAAAGAAAATTGGAAACTCTAATGTTTGTGAATTTAGTTTTAGCTATGAATCTATTTCAATAATGTCTTTTTTAGATGAACAGCATGCTTTATCAAAAAATATTCCAAATATAAACAAGATTCTTGAATTTAAAGACTTTTTAGATGATATTCTGCTTGTTACTGGAAGTTATGCGAAAGAAAAGCAGAATAAGAGTTCAGATATTGATTTAGTGATAATTACTAAAGAAAATGCATTTAACAAGCAAAAATTAATAGAAAATTTAACTTCATTATATCTTCCAAAGATACATGCTTTTGTAATAACCCAGAAAGATTTTAAAGAAATGCTTTTAGATTCTAAAGCAAATTTTGGAAAAGAAATGTTTAAGAGTAGGCTATTGTTTAAAAATACATTTAGATATTATGAACTTTTAAAAGAGGCTATTGAAAATGGATTCAGAGGTTGAATTATACTTAATTAGAGCTGAAGATGAATTTTTACTTGCAGAGAAAGATTTTCAGATGTCTACTGATGAAAAAATAAAAGAAATTTTAGGAATATTAAAAGAAAAGACTTTCTTTTATTCTACTATTACTCATGCTTATTATTCAATATTTTATGCAGCTAAATCTTATCTTTTAAGCAAAAATATAAAAACTGAAGCTCCAGAAGAGCATAAAAAAACTTATGATGAGTTCTCAAAATTTGTAAAAAATGGTGTTTTAGACAGAGAATTGCTTAGAATTTATGATGAAGAGCTTATGAAATCTGATTCTTTGCTTAAAATATTTAGAATAGAAAAAAAGAAGAGAGGATATTTTACATATAATATAAAATCTGAAGCTAATTTACCTTATGCAAAAGAGTCAATAGATAATGCAAGAGTTTTTATTTCTAAAATAAAAGTTATTGTTAAATAAATTTGGATGTTATAGTTGTCCTGTTGAATATGCTTTTGTTTGGAAAGATGATGCTACAAATAAATTAATTACTAAAACTACAAAAGGAAGAATGGTTAGAAGTGAATTTTTTGAAAGAAAAAGTATCACTTCTATTATACTTATCATGATTATAGAAAGACTTAGCATTAGTAATGCAAACCTAAAATAAAACCTAGATAACATAAAAGTGGATATTTTTATCCATTTCAATGTTAAAAAGGTTAAAAAATGTTTAATCTTTCTATAACTTAAAAGGAGTAACATTTATAAGTGTATTTTTCATTTAATAGGAATGCGACAAATTACAGAAGAAACTCCAAATCCATTGCCTGTAGTTGTAACTATAGGTGATTTATGCAGAGGATATGATGAACTTAAAAAACAGTATACTGGATTTGGAGATTATGTTGATGAAAATGTAATACCTATGTTAGTGGAATCTTTACGAAATTCTCTGCCTGGAACTGTCATATATGAAATAAATCTTTTGCAAAGAGTAGAATCTAAAATTGCACCATTGCATACAAGAAGAAGTAAAAAATTTGAATATGCTTTTGATATTGAGGCTAGAGCAAATTTTGTATTGGGGCAATATTTAAGCGATAAAGAAGATTTTTTATCTGAAGCACTTAAAAGAGAAGTTTATAGCATTTTACAAAGTTTGTATAAAGGAAGATTAGAATTTTTTGGTTTATTGGAAGATGCTAATAATGATTTAGTGAAAGAGTTGCATAGAACTGCAAATGAAGTATTTTTAGACCTTGATAGTTTTGAAGATATAGATTTAAATAATATTCTTTTAAGCCGGGAAGTTCCAAAAGAGATTTTAGGGAGAATAGCAAGTTATAGAAAAATGTTAATTGATTATTATAGCATGGGAAATAGAGATAGTGAAAAATTCAGAAGATTAAAAGATAGTATTCCTGAATTATTTCATGATCCAGAAAATATAAAAAAAGGACTAAATTTTATTAATGCAGGTTCTTTGCTAAACCTGCTTTTATTCCCTCCTGAATTTGTTTATGAGTGAATTAAGTTTCATAACTTTCAAAATATTCTTTCCCCCTCAAAAAGCTTGTTTATTTCTTTAAAGTCGGATATCATAAATCTGAGCTTTCTCCTTTATTTCTTTTAGAGTTGGATAATTTAAAAGACTTTTACCTTTCAGTATAATATTAATATTATTTATAATCTCATGCTTTATTTTAGAAAGTTCTTTTTTGAATTTTATATAAAATAAAGCTATATAAATTAAGTTTCTTATACTTTTTTCTTTTTCAGCAATATACAAAGAATGCTGGAATATTTCTTTTTTTGTGAGTTCTTTATTAGGCAAATAATAATAATAAACAGGCAATAACAATTTTAAGTTATATTGGTTATACTTTGAAAATGCAGTTAAAGCAGCATTAAGCTCTTCTTTATTAGAAAAGATAATTTCTTTTTCATTTTTGAAGTAAATTATAGAACTTGCAGGAATCCTTTTATCTATTATTTCCTCATATTTATTTAGTTCTAGGAAAAAATCTTTTAGTTTGGGCCAGATTTTTTCATTAAGAGCATATTTATTGTTTTTTTTAGTAACTAAACTTATGTTTTTTACTATCCTGAACTTCTTGTAAATTATTCCTTTCTTTAATCCTGTTTTCTGAATTATTTCTTTTATTGTTTTAGGCTCAAGAATAGAAGCAAAGATATTTATTCCTGAATTTGAAAGAGGAGAAATTAAAGAAGGATACTCCAAGATTAGTTGCTGTAATAGATTATTATGGACAGATTTTATTGGTTCTAAAGAATTATCAATAAAACCAATTTCTTTAAGTTTCTTAACTGCCCTATAAACCTGTTTATTGCTTTTTTTGATAGACTTAGCTATTAGATTTATAGACTTATTATTTTTAGCTATTTGCTCTATTACCTTTAATTCTGTACTTGATAGGTTCATAGTTTACTAAAATGTCCTTTATTTATAAATCTTTCTCATTTTAGTGAAAATGTTTAAGTTTAGATCCTATTGGATGTGCGAGCAAAATGGAACATGGAAAAGTTTAAAAGTAAGAAAATTCTTACTTATTTAAAATGATAATAAAAACAATAAATGTATCTGAAAAAGGACAGATTGTTATTCCAACAGAGATGAGAGAAGTTGTAGGAATAGAACAAGGAGATAAATTAATATTGATGCAGGAAGATGGAAAAATAATGATGCAAAAAGTTGAAAAAGTGTCTAAAGAAATAAAAGAAGATTTTAAAGA
>JAGVYZ010000007.1 GCA_018303025.1 Candidatus Woesearchaeota archaeon | reverse complement strand
TTTGCAAAATTAAAATAGTAAATTATATAAACATTGCAATTTATTATATTCTATGGAAATGGTAACAATTACAAAGGAAGAGTATGAAAAATTAAAAATGCAGTCTAATGTAGATATTGGACTATTAAAGCAGCTAATTCAAAGTTTTAAAGATATAGAAGAAGGCAAAATAAGAAGAGTTAAGTAGACTTATTTCTTAATAAATTTTCCAGTTCTTCTTTGAAAAAATCCAATAATAACCTGATAGTATTAATAACTTTTTGCTGGTCTTTCTTTTCGCTTATAGCAACCATAAAAACTGATTTATGCTCTTCATAAATTAAATAATAAAGTCTATATTTTTCATATTTCTTTTCTCTAAACCACTTAACTCCCAAAGGATCACCAACATAAGGATTTTCTACTAATTGGTCTTCAATTTTATCAACATAATCTTTTATATTTTGAGAATATTTAGATAACTCATTTTATTTTTTTTAAATATAAAAATCTATCTGAAAAGAACTTTATTTTAGTACAATAATATTTAAGAAAATCTGATAAATTTTAATATTATAAATTATATCTCTTTTTTACTTCATCATGAGATATAAATTTTTCCTCTTTTATTCTTTTTCTTGCTTGTTCTATTTCTTGTAATGTTTTTTTATTTAATTTTCTTTTTTCTTCAATCATTTTAAATCAAATTTTTTTCTTATAAATATTAGTTACATCTTCGGAGTTTTCAATTACAGAAGCTAAATATTCATTAATACTAAAATCTTTCTTTAATTTTAATTTTTTGAGATTTAATTCTTTTAGATTATTTATTATTAAATCAATGACTTCTTCTTTTGAATTTTCTTTAATTGACTTTTTAGCATTATTATTAAGACTATGAGACCTATTATCACTTATTATTAAGATGCCTATTGTTCTCATACCTAAATCTTTAGCCCTTGACAAACAGGAAGCTAATTCCATTTCTAATGAGATTGGCTTTATTTTTTTATAATCTTCGTTTGCATGTTTTGGCTGAAAAGTAACTGCTGGAACAGAAATATTTGTTCCTGTTTGAAATTTTATTTTACTTTTTTTAAAAAGAGATTCAATTTTTTTCTTTAATTCTGCATCCGGAAGAGCTATTTTTCTATTTTGGTCAATATGACTATATATTCCATCAAAATGATAACATTTATCTGGAATTACTATTGAGCCTACATCTATGTTCTTAAAGCCTCCATAAGCATAGCCTATGAAAATGACATTCCTACAACCGCCGTCATGCATTTCTGCTAAAACATCAACCATAGCAGATGCTCCATATATATTAAAGACTAAAGGATAAACAATTTTATTTTTTTCTACTAAATTCGCATGATAAACTTTATCTTTGCTTGAGATTAATTTATCAAATTTTGAAATTGTTTTCTTTTCAAATTCTTTATTACTTGTACCTGCTACTACAATACCTATTCCTGCAAAAGATTCTTGACCATAAGCTGATTTTGCCCAGTTTCCCATTTACAATAATCCTTTTTTCTTGAAAAAGTCTAGAACTGGCTTGATATTTGGTGCTAAATCTTTAGGTAAATTGTTTAATGGAAAAAACTTTGAATCTTCTATATCTTTGCCTGGTTTTAATACACCTGATTTCTTTTTAGCCAAATAATGAACTAAAATAACAAATTCTCTTTTTCCTTTATAATCTCTATCAAAGCATAAAATACATGGCTCTTTATTTGTTATTTCTATTTCAATATTGTTTTCTTCTTTTACTTCTCTTTTACATGCTTCTTCTAAATTATCTTTACTTTGAACAGAACCGCCTGGAAATTTATAAAAAGGATCATCATGTTTATTTAAAAGAACTTTATTTTCTTCTATTATTACTGGACCAGAAGCTATTGTAAATAACATATCTTCTCCGTTTTTGCCTATTGCCTCTTTATGCCTAAATTCTACCATGTTATTTAATATTTAGAATTTATATAAAACTTTCTCAAAAAGCTATTTTTTCAATAACTTTTAAATATCTGATTAAATACAAGAAGTAATGCAAAATAGAGATATGTTGTCTTATACTGGAATTATAATTAGTTTATTTGCTGGTTTAATTAGCACATATGGTCAGTTTAAATATCCACAAACTAGTTTTTTTCTTTTTTTAGCTTTGATGGGAACAATAGTCTTTTATTTTGTTATATCCTGGCCAATGGGATATTTTAAAGAAAAATTCAAAATCATAGATAATACTAATAAGGAAATTGAAACCATAAAGAAAGATTTAAATATAATCAAAGATAAATTAAATTTTAAGAGTGATGTTGCAAAATTAGATACTAGAATATCCGTTATCGAAGAATTAATTAAGATGAAAAATAGAAAAGGCCAGATAGACCCAAGATGGATAGTACTTATATTAATAATAATCCTATTCTTATTATACTTAAGATCGAAGGGTGCTATTTAAATTTATAAAGATATTTAGAAAGATCAATTTTATTGTTTTTTACTTTAATTCCTTCTTTTTCTAATAAAGATATTTTTTCTTTGATTGCTTTGCCTGATTTTTTTCCTTTGAAGCCAGAAATATTACCTGAGGAAGAGATTATCCTATGACAAGGAACTTTTGGAGCGAAAGGATTATTTTTTAATATCTGTCCTATTGCCTGGTATGCTTTTGTGTTTAATTTTTTAGCTATTTCTTTATATGTTGAAACTTTTCCTCTAGGTATTGTTTTACATAATTTGTAAACTTTATCTTTTAACATTTTAAACTTGCCTGGTGAAGTTACCATTAGAAGATATTTCACATATTTGAGAGACATAACTCTCAATTGAAGCAACTCTTAGTTTATATTCCATTGTATCTGGTCTTAAAGATAAATCACCTATTTTTTCTACTGTTACTGCAATTCTTCTATAAATTTCATGAAGAATCCCTTTTCTTTGAAGTTTTTCAAAAATGGGGGTCATTTCTTCTAATCTGACTAAATGTTCTCTTGCTTTTGATTCTCTTGTTTTTATTATAATTGTAAAATAGTCTATTAAAGGAATATTATATAAAAAATCTGATGCTGCTTGATACCTTCTTAATCTTCTTTGAACATGACCAACCTCTTGCCCTGCTTCTTCAATATTTTTATCTGTAAAACTTTCAGGGGGAAGATTTTTTAGATATATTGCAAAATCTTTTGAATGTGCTAAAGATTCTCCTATAATCTGACTTACAACTATTGCTTTTGCATCTTCTAATGATGTTAAATTTCGTCTACTTTGTCTATAGGAGTTACTGATTTCAGTTACTATCCAACCTGGTGTAAATAGAGCACAAGCTCTCATTTCCTCCAAATATTCACTATCTTGTGCTTGGTCATGATTTATCATTTTTAAAAGAAGAATAAATTAGCTATATTTAGCTAGTTTATTATACTTTTGGTTTTTAGAGTATTACTTACTAATAGTAACAATCGTAAGGTTTATAAGGCTGGAAAGGCTCTAATTTGGGATGAAAAATGGATGAAACATGGAGCTCTGATGGGGTAAGGTCTGTTTTAAAGAATAGTGGTTATCCTAAAGAGAAAGCTTTGAGATGGTATGGACAACTCACTTTTCCCGAGTTTACTAATGTCAGAATATTGAGGTGTCCACATAAAACAAGTATAGTTGAAAGAATACCTCATGGAATGAGCGATTATGGAGTTCCTATAAGCCAGGAAGAAATGATACTAGCTGGAAATTCAGGTAGTCAAATAAATTATGGAGATATGACTTCTTACTCATTGGATTTTTCAAAATCAAATAGGGACTTGTTAGATGTTTTAGGAATGCAAATAGTTCCATGTGAAATCAATTTTAGGGATAGAATCAAGAAAAAAAACCATGCAAGAAAATTAGATGATATTGAAGCAAGGGTAAGCCAATTTTTAGCAAAATTTCCTGAATGCAATGTCGAACCTGCTTATTTGAATGACCAGGAAGAACTTGAAATTAGAAGAATAGAGTCTCCTTCATTATATGAGTTAATGTATTATAGAGATTTTCTTCCTGATTTTAATGGAACTTTTTATCCCAAATTATTAAGAATTTTTGATAGATTACTGGAAGAATCTGTTAATTGTTCTTTAAGATTAGAATCAGATGAATCTCCTTTAACTAAGGAAGACATGAATTTTTTAAGAGAACATCCATATGCTAAGCTTGCAAAGGCATTCAAAGTTTCACTTGGAGATGTAAAAGACTTTTATTATGCTTATAGGACTGCAAGAAGATTAAGTATTAATCCAAAAGAATTAGAAAATGCGGTGCCTAGTGTAAAAAAATTTATGAATGATTATAATAGAGATGAACGACATAGGATCATAGCTAGTGACAGAAGCCCAAAAAATAGAAAATCAAGAAATATTGATTTTAGCAGAATCGAAGATGTTCCTTTAACAAGAGAATTAGCGCAAATAGCAGATTGTGTTCCTGGAGCTTTTTCATTAGATGAAAGAATTTACATGTTAAGAAGAATGACTGAATTATGGAACGACAAATCTGAAAGGCAAATTCCCATAGATAATGATTTGTTAAAATCATATTTATGCGAAAGCTTTTTTGTTTCTTTGGTAAATGCAGGAGTATGTTTTGATGAATCCAGGAGAATATATTTTTTAAAAGAAGGAAATAAAGGTTATTTTGCATATGCGTTGGCATATCAGGATGGGAAAAAACACTGCGAGGAAGCAGTTAATTTGATACCATCTCTTCAGGAATTTGGTTTATTAAGTTCTGAGGAAGCAGAGAATCTACGTAGTTTATTATTGCAAGGTGTAAGAAGAAAGATTTCTGGGTTGCCTGCCAAAATAAATGACGAGCATGAAATAAAGATTGATATAGAAACAGGAAAAGTTCTTATTTATCCTTATGCAACAAGAGTAATCAGAAATATTGATCTTCTATAGAGCCAAAAATCAAACCTAGCAGGTATAATGCTTTTTCTGTCATTGATAATGATAAATGAAGAACATTATTTTCATTGGGATTATTTTTATTGTTTAATAGGACTAATGCTTCTGAATTTAATTTGTTTCTATTGCTGTAAAATTCAACTGCTTTTTTTGGGTCATATTTTAAATAAATTTCCATGACTAATTTAAGATTATCCATGACTCTTGCAAAATGTGAAATTATTTTTTTATTCATATTTTTTGGATTTGCTTTTGCAAAAAACTTGAAATCATTGCCTAATTTTTCCATTTGCCAAATAAAAGTGTATTCCATGTGAGAATGTTCTTTCTCTGGCTGCTTGTTAATTGCTCGCATGCATATGTGGGTAAATTTATTGCCTGCAAGTTCAAGTTCAATTAGGTCATTTAATAAATCTGGATTGTTATTATCTAAAAATAATTTAATTTTCTGGATGCTGTCTATCATTAAAAAGATTATTCTTTTCTTGATATTTTCCAGTTCTTTTTCATCTATTTCTGAAATTGCCCTTAAAATTATATAATCAGACTCTTTTTTTATTGTTTCAAACATGACTACTTCATTTGATATTGCTTTTTTTAATGGCTGCAAATCAGAGTCTTTTTTATACAAAACTTTTATTTCATCATAGCCCTTTTTTGACAAATTAGGGAATACTCTGCCAATTAATTCACCATATATTGCCGTATCTATTGTAATTTTCTTTTCTGCTGGCTTGAATTTTTCTGGTTTAATTTCCAATAAATTGTCTTTTTCTTCTAAATCTATTAAATTACCTTTCTTTAGGTTCCACTTTTTAGTCCACTTGCTAGGCAAACTTATTCCTAAACTTGTTGCACTTTGCTGGATTATCTTTCTCTGCACTTTTCTTTTTGCAAAAAGAAACCTGCGCTAAAGAAAAAGCATTTTGCCTTTTCCTGGTTTCTTTTACAAGACTCCTTTTGTTTTCTGCTATTTTTTCTTCTTTCCTTAAGGTTTCTTCTTTTTAAGAAGAAAGCTTAATATATAAGTTTTTTGGTTTTTACCTATATAACATATATTATCTATAGATTAAGTTTAATTAGTTGAATTTCTTGGTTTCTACTATTAAGTAACAAATAATACTTACGGAGGAAAAAATGGAAACAAAACAAGATAACAATTTAGAAAAAAGAATGGATGAATTTTTTAGAACAGTTGGAAAATCAACAAAGGGTGGTTTTAGACCAGATTCAAATTGGATTAGGTTAGGACATAAAAGATTTGTGGATAGTCTTGGAGCATCTATGCGGCATTCTGTTGATGTAACTCCTCAAGAAATAGTTGGAGTGTTAATGGCTGTTGCTAAACAAAGCAATATACCTTCAGAAAATGCAACAGAACTAATTCCTCATTTGGAAAGAAAATATAATTTACCCCAAACTTATGTTTTAATTGGAAAAGTTACAAATCCAATGGGGGAAGAGATGTATAGAGTTTACGAAAAGAGATGTTATTCCTAATAGGAAATTAGGTTAAAATAAGATAGGAGGATAATAGAATGAGAACACAAACAAAATTAGGATTAATTGCTGGAGCAATTGCTTTAGCTACATTAGTAGGATGTGGTCGTAATCAAAATACACAGATTGCACAAGGTACTAAGATTGCACAAGGTACTATAGATACTTGTGAAGTTAATGGTGAAACTTTGGTAATTGCAAGAAATCCAACTGATCAATATTTAGTGGAACAAGCAAATATAACCGAGAATGCGCCTACATTATTAAATAGGAATGCATCAAGAATGCTTTTTAGAAAATATTTACCTGAAATAATTCAAAATCTTTCTATGGTGGATGAATATGTAAAAAGTGGGGAAGGGTGGACTGCTGGAGTGAGAGATTGGGATAGAATAATTAATAATGAGGGAGATAGATTTCATACGTTAACACTTAATCTTAGCTCAAAAGCAGTTATAGGTCAAGATACTGTAAGTTATGATATTCGAATAAATGATGTTAAAGAAAATGGAAAAGGCATTGATGCGGTCTATATAAGTCCAGATAGATGGGCATCATTCTTTTTAATGAATAGTGTAGGTAAAGCTATGCAGAGTAATAGAGGTTCTGATACAACCATAGTTTCACTGATATATGGTTTTAATGAATTTCCAGAATTTTTTAATGCTGTTAATAGAGTATATCAATCTGCACCTATGTCAATAAATAGAGATAGAATTGGTATTTTAACCTATCAAAGTCCAACAGGTGAAGTAATAACAATGACCGCATCTAATGAAGGAATAGCCCATCAGATTGGAAGACAGATCGAGCAAGAATGTTTACGACAAAATTTTGAAACAGCAAAATCTGTCCTAACAAGAGTAGCTAAAAAGGATACAAGTATAACTTCTGAAGAAGCGGGAAGATATTTACAAGCATATGGTGCTAATAGAGAATTAAGGCAATCTGGGCGATATTTTCAATCAGGAGAATATAGGCAATACCTTCAATCACATGGAGTTAGGGAATAAAATGAGAACCGGGACAAGATTTGGATTAATTATAGGAACTGGAATTGCTTTAACTAGTTTAATTGGATGCAGTAATGAAACAACAGCAACTAGAAACCAGAGTGCAGATAGTGTAGCTGTTGCTGATAGTTCAAAAAAATATTCATTTGCAGATATTCCTTTTGTTAAAGATGAAATAAAAGCAGATACTTGTTTTTTGCCTGATTTGTTCAATTATACTTTTACAAAAGAAATTGACACTACAAGATACCAGGATGAAATTACAGGTGAATATATAACCTTAAATGACCCTAATAAAGATGCTGCTGAAAATTTTAAAGATAGTCTTAGAGTGGCTTTCAATAGAAGAAAAAGAAATAATAGACAAGGGCAAATTTCTGTTGAAAATGCAGAAAGAATTTATGGTGAAGATACTGAAATAAGTACACCTGAAATGGATAGAGTAGGAGATGAACAAATGAGAATAGATAATTCTGTTCAAAATCTTGCAATGAATTTTTTAAGACAATTTCCAAATTTACAGGGCTCATATAGACTTGAAAGATTCAAATGGGAAAATAGGAATGAAGATAATTTAGTTATTTATGGAGCTAATGAGTTTTGCCAATATCAATTAATTGTAGAAAGAATTTTTCGTGATTATAGACCTAGTTTTAACAGAATAATTTTGGGTTTAGGTCTTCCAAATTCAAATGAATATGTTACAACTTGTTTTTACAGATATGGGAATGAAATACCTGAAGAGATAGGAAGGAATTTTCCAGAATTAAGAGAGAGAGTTGATTTGGTAGATTAAGATGAGAGCAAAAACTAAATTTAATTTAATTGCTGGAACTGCTGTTGCCTTGACAAGCTTGGTTACAGCAATGAATGTTAAATCTTATACACAGACAAGAGACATAATAGTACAATCAAGTTCTGCAGAAGCTGTCAGATATGCTGAAAATATGAATAGGAGAATAGGAATAACTCCTTCAACACATCCAAATATAGGACCTGATTTTCTGTGGAGATTAGGAGAAGAATCTGCTTATTTGATTGTTAAATCACCATATGAAAAATAGGAGAATAAAATGACTAAAATAAGACCAGAAAAAACAGAGCAAAGTTTAGAAGTAAATGTTAATAATTCTGGAGGATTTTGGAATAGATTAAGGAGAAAAAGATGGTTCTATCCTGCTGTTGCTGTTTTGGGTTTAGCTAGTGTTATGGGAACTTATGGCGGACAGGATGGTGGAGCTACTCCTTTTTATGTAAAAAAAACAGGAGAAAGTTTTGGTATGATTGGAATGCCATCAACTATTGTTACAAATATAGATAGGTATTCTGAATTTACTGGAACTAATATTAGTTTATTTAAGAAAAACACAGGAACTTTTAGAGGAATTAATCTTTCTTTAATTGATTATAGTGTTGATGATATTGAAAGAGCTAAGAACAATGATAAAAGTGAAGAAACAGGTCTTTCTTTAGCAATATTAGGGCATTTAACACCTGATAGTGCAAATTCGCAACCAGGTACTTATAATGGAATACAAGCAGGAATATTTCTTAATATGGCTACAGTAGAAAAAGCAGCTGTTCAAATTGGATTATTTAATTTTATATATTATGATGAAAGAGTTCCTGTTAGAAATTATGAGGGGGAAATAGTCACGATTAATGGTGGACAGCCAATGTATGAAATTGAAAGAAAGAGAAGATTTGGCTTTCTCTTTAATTATAGGTTTAATCCAGATGATAATATAAATACTAATTAGGATTAAAATGACTAAAATAAGACCAGAAAAAACTGAACAAAGTTTAGAAGTAAATGTTAATGCAAATCCTAATGGATTTTGGAGTAGGGCAAGGAGAAATAGCAAGTTTTGGCCAACTGTTGCTACTTTAGCATTTCTTACAATAACTGGAACTTATGGCGGACAAGATGGCGGGGTTGTTCCTCTTTATGTAAAAAAAACAGGAACAAGTTATGGGATTTGTGTAGCACCTGTTATTAATTTAAGTGAAAATTCAAAATTTTATGGTGTTGCTTTAAGTGGAGTAAATCTAAATACTGGCGGGACTTTTAGGGGAATTTCTATCTCTGCTTTTGATTTTCTTGGAAATCCTATTGTTGAAAATTCTGGAGACAGGAAAATTCCCGGAGGAGAAGAAAGTGGTATTTCTGTTAGTGCATTTAGATATGGGTATAAAGGAAAAAGAAATGGAATTAATGTGAGTTTATTTGATATGACTATTTTTGATAAACTTAATAAAAATGATGTTGAATATTGTCCTTCTGAAACAAATGGAATTGAAATTGCATTAAATAACGCTGCAACAGCAGGAAAAGTTTTACAGATTGGATTATACAATGCAATTAAATTTGAAGAAAATGATCCTCAAGATTCATGGAGAACAGAACATAAAACTAGAAGATCTTTTTTCTTGAATTATAGGTTTAATGGAAATTCGGAGCAATAAAATGAAGAAAGCATCTAAATGGGTTGCTGGAATTACTGCTTTTTGGCTAGCTGGCGGTGTTATTTCTAATCTAAATAGTGTAAGAGATTATGCAAGAAGAGGTTGGGAAAATTTACCTGTTCCTCATTTAAGCATGGATTTAAATATAACTCATCCAAACAGACCTGATACTTTATCAATTAATAGTGTTGTTGCTGATAGTTCTAAATTACATCCTATAAGCAGAGAGTCTTTAGATAATTATTTAGAAAGAAAACAAGCAGAAGTTGAAAGAGACAAAGTTTATAGAGAAGCATTTAGGGATTCTATTTTAAAAATATATGAACCTCTGGAAAGTTTAGTTGATAACCTGGAAAGATTCGGAAGTGCTGATTATTATAGAAGTATAGATAAAAAACCTGCAATTCCTCCTTTTAATCAGATAACGGAAAGATTAGAGCAAGGAGAATCTTTAATGGATAGATATGCTAAATTTTATGGTGTTGACCCAAGAAATGAAACAGAGGATACACTAAAGGCTACAAAACCAATATATGGGATTTTTATAACACCTGGAACTAGATGGAGAAGCGGAGATAATAGGGTTAGAAGAATTAATTTTGGAATAAATTATGCAATAGCTGCAATGAATATAGATAGAGAACAATTTGATGATTCTAATAATTTTAATTGGGTGTATAGTAATGGAGAGTCTTTTTTACGTCCTAAGATTAGATTTCAGATGAATGGTGCTGATTTAACAAATGCAAGATTAGCTTATGATTTTGCAAAAGAAGTTTATGATAATTTAAAAGAAAGAAGCAAACTTCCATATGGTGCAGAGAACCATTTTGATGCTTATGATGATGATTTTGAAAATGCAGAAACAAGATTGGGAAGATTAGAAGCTATTTTACCTGATAAAATGAGAAATTAAATGACAGAAATAATATTTACAGAATATGTTCAAGGATTAGGAGAAGTTTATAGAGCTTGTGCTCCTTTAGATGAACAGATAAGAACTTTTAATCAGGAAAGATTAAGTTTTGTAGATGTAAGAGATACTTCTTTAATTAGATTAAATGGAAAAAACAGAGGATATACAAGAACTTGCTCTGCTCCAATTTACAGGAAAGATTCCAGAGTTATTGTAGCAAGAACATCTCCTTTAATTACTAATTTAGAAATGGCTTTATTTGCTGTGAATAGACATAGAATTTCTAATTACGCTGTTTTTGATGATAGTGTTTATTCTTATTGGGAAAAAATTATTAAAGAAGATAAAGGAAAAAGACCTGAAGACAGAAGAGCAATTTTTCTTAGTTCCAGAGATGATTTTGAGATAGATAAAGAATCAGATGAAGCAAGATTTTTTTGGAGAGACACAAGAGAGAGATATTTTAATGAGTTTGCTAATGAAATTCATTGTTTACAAATTCCAGTTGATATTGTTGATTCCAGTAATGGAACTATAGTAAACCATGTTTGGTTTGGTAATGCAAGCAGCTGCACTATTGATTTAAGAGGAAAAGGGTTGCATGAAGAATATAGAGCATTTGGGTATAAGGAAACTTCAGAAACACCTTTTAGAAAGAATGCTCCTGTAGGAAAATTACGAGAAAGAGAAGAAGCT
>JAGVYZ010000055.1 GCA_018303025.1 Candidatus Woesearchaeota archaeon | reverse complement strand
TTCTTAAACTAGGTTCTTTTACTTCTTTTATATTAACAAGCTTATTATCAATTATAGTTGCTCTCAATGGTTGTTGTCTATGTCTAATTTCAATTAATTCTTTTCCATACTTCATATTTAAAGAAAGAACTTTTTCAATATTCTCTTTACTTACCCAATCAACTCTCCCAATTATTTTTATTGAAATATTTCTTTTAACTAATTCCTCTAATAATTCAAAAACATACACTTTTCCATCATCAAAATTAATAAAAGAAAGATTTCCTGAAAAAAATAATACTTGTTTTTTTGCTTGTAAAAGTATATCTTTAAATTCCTTTAATCTTCCTGCACTAGATTCATCTACTCCATTTTTAATCCATGCATATTTTTTACTATCATCAACATATTGAAATATGTCAAAAGCAGCAAAATCCATTTTTCCTTTTTCTCTTGTTATTGTTTCTTCCAAATCTTCCTGAAAAACAGATTTGCTTACTTTTTCTATAGAACTCCAATAAACAATTTTTAATGCTCCCCTCGTACCTTCTCTAAATACCCTAACAGATAATGTTCCATAGTCTTTTACAATCTCCTCAATATACCTGTCAACTGTTCTCCAGTTCTTTTTCAAATAAACAGATATCTCTTGAACACTTCTAGGTTTAGAATAAACAAACTCCTCAATCTTCCTGATTACTTCAGAGCTTAACATATAAAAAACAATTCAATCTATTATTTAAGCATTTGTAAAAATACAACACCATATCTATTTCTTGTACAGTTAATTGTAAATAAAATACAACTCTATTAACAATAAACTATGGAGGTTTAAAATGGAAGCAATAAGAAATTTATTGGAAGCAGTTGTAAATTATGCCACCCAGGATGGTGTAGCTCAAACTGAAAATCATGCAAAAGTTAACCAAGCATTTGCAGAATTTCAAAGAACATATGGTGAAGAGTTTACAAGAAAATACAGATATTTGGGACATTTAGATGGGTGTTTGTCTTCTTTGGCATTTGGTAAGGATAAAGATGTATGGGCTGGTTTTCTAAGAGAAGCAACAGAATTTTGCCCCAATGCTTATGAAATCTTAAGAGAAGCTTCTCCTTTTCCAAGTAAGCCAGAGATTTTGGAAGTAACATACTGGAGTGATGGAAAATCAATTCATGTATTTAACAATCCAGAAATTCAGGATTTTCTTGATAAATATTTAATACAAAAAATCAAGCAAAGATACAGGCAAGATAGAAGAACATTCTCAACCCATTATGTTGTTTTAGACGCAAAATCATTAGATGAAGTTTTTGATAAAATGGAGGTAATTTAAAATGGAAGAATTTGCATTAAAGCAGGAATATGAGAATTTGGATTTAAAAAATATAAATACAATTCAGGAATTTGACAAATTAGTTAAGAGTTTTATAGAAGACATTAATTTCAACAAAGAAAAATATAATATAACAGATGGTTTAAGATTAACAAATGAAACAGATGGTTTCTGGAGAAATATTAACAGCAGGTTTCATATTGTTGTTAATGGAAAAATAGTTTCTCTAAACTTAGTAAAAATAAACATTAACGAAGAATGGTTAATCGCTGGAATTTATTTTAGCAATAATGTAGAAAACTCAAAATTGATGCTGGAGCATTTCAAATATTTTATAAAAGGAGGTAAAAATGATATATAGATCAAAAAATTTAGCAGAAGATTTAGCCATAACAGGAACAGAAATAGAATTAATTCCCTTATTTGATAGAACAGTTGTCAGATTTGTTGAAGATTTAAAACAACATCCTGAAAATTATAAAATTGTAGATATTAAGAGGGAATTTAATCATAGTCCACATGAAAATAGAGAAAGATATTCTTTGGTAGTCGATGGTAGATTAGTTTCACTTGATATACCTCAAAGAAATGTAAGTGTTTCTGGTATTAGTTATGTATGGTTAAGAGATTCTGTTTCATTAGAAGGTGCAAAAGCAGAATTATTAATAGGCGGTATTAGGCCTTTTGTAAAAAAACAAAATTTAACAGATTTAATGGAAGAAGCAAGAGCAAGGCTTAAAGAAGAAAAAGTACATTTACTTCATTTACCGAAAGAAATGTTTAGATTTTATTTTGCTGAAACACGAGTAGAAGAACTTTATTAAACAAAAAAAGAAAAAGAATTTATTTAAATAATTTCTTCACTTCAGCATCTTTTCTGAAAGCAATGTCAATAATCTGTTCAATCTCTTCTAAAGTAAAGCTTCCATTGCCGTTCTTTTGCATAGAATGAACATGCTTGTTATCAACAGCTAATGTCAATCTCGCATCTAAGAATTTCTCTTCTTCCATAGAAGGATCTAAGATTATGTGCTTTCCGATTTTTCCAAAAGTAAAATTAATAGGGAATTTCTCTAATTTCATTTTATCTTTTGTATATTCTCCAAATACAATTTTATCATCTTTGACTTTAGGCATTCTGATTTCTTTCAAAGCAGCTAATGAAGCATAATAAGCAGCATCAATTAAATTACCAGCATCATTTGTTGTATAAATATCAATTAAAAATATCCATACTTTTTCTCCTGATTTAATGCATAATTTTTTGAAATCAACAGCTTTACTCTCACGAATGCCTCTGTCAACTAATCTAGCTATTTCAGTTGCTTCTGCTCCAGGAGGTCCAGATACAAAATCAGGATTAGATATAGGTCCAAGTTCAGCATTAACAACAATAGAACCTTCATCAGGACTATCAGTGTATGGTGTTCCTATTTCTAATTTAACACCAGCTAAAACTTCTGTTTCTCCTAATCTGCATCTTGCAGAACCTTCTGCATTTTTGCTGATATTATATTCAATTTCAATTTTCCTGATTTCATCAAATTTTCTTCCGTCAGCTCTTATTCCTTTTGTTAGTTTTTCTTCCATATGATTCATTTTAATCCACCTTGAAGTATTCTTTTAATGCTTCTTCTTGTTTTTTGATTATTTCTTTTATTTTTTCTTCACCAAGCAAAAGTGCTTTTTTTAACTCTTCTTTTGAAATATCTCCATCTAATTGTAATAGAGTAATTTCTTTTCCTCTTCCAGTCATTGCAATTGGAATGTCAGTAGCACCTTCGCTAAAATCTTCTTCTTCTTTGTCTAAATCAACTACTATTTTATCTCCTACTTTTCCAACAGCAATAGCTCCAACTAAACCTTTCATTGGAACACCAGCATGAGCTAATGCCATTGAAGCAGCGCATATTCCAGCACATCTTGTTCCTGAATTAGCTTGTATTATCTGAATAAAAACATCAACAACAGTATTTGGATATTTAGTTAAATCCAAAACAGGCATCAATGCTTTTTCAGTAACCATTGAGATTTCAACGCTTCTTCTTGCTGGACCTGGCTTTTTTCTTTCAGGTACAGAGAATGAAATCATATCATAATTACATCTCAATAATCCTCTTTCCTGATTTTGCAAGAATTTAGGATGTAATTCTCTAGGTCCATAAACAGCAGCAATAGCAATTGTATCTCCTATTTTGAACATTGCACTTCCGTCAGCTCTTGGTATTATTCCAACCTTAGCTTCCATTTTTCTTAACTCTTCAAATTTTCTTCCTGAAGCTCTTTTACTGTATACCATTTTTCATCTCCTCATCAAGGAATTTATTTACTTTATCAGTTAATCCTTCTGTGTGACTAAATTTATCAATCATTTTAATTGCTCTAATAGCAACATCTTCTGATTTGAAATCTTCTCCATTAATCCAAATCATTCCATTTTGTCCAACAATGATTTTGCAATGAGTTTTATCTTTAATCATTGTTATCATGCTTCCTTGTTTTCCAATTACCCTAGGCACTTTAAATGGAGTTATTTTTACAATTCTTCCACCTCTTAATTTAAACAATCCAGGGCCTTTCATGCTCAAATCAACCATCTTGCTTCTAACTACATTTACAACTTTAGCAAGCACAACATCATTAAATCCATAGTATTGTGTTAAATCAGCTCCCCTGTCAATAAATTCAGGAACTTCTCTAATAGACAATCCAGCATCATACATAAATCCAATATCAACAAACCAATTAGACATAGACATATCAATTATTTTTCCAATAACCAAATCTCCTGCCTGTGGATTGTATTTTCCAACTAAAGGAATTACTTTTATTGCTCTTCCTTCAATATTAATCAATCCTAATTGGCTTGCAATTATGTCTTCTTTGTCTCTAAAAGTGTAATCAGATGGAATATAATCCATTCCTTCAGCTAATACCTGTCCAGGTACGCATATTTCTCTTTCTTTTACATTTAATTTTCCCATTTTATCTAGTGTTTAGAACTTTCGCTTCTAACTCTCCTTTCATTATTTTATTTAATTCATCATATAATTCCTGTTCTATTCCGCCTGGAATTTCTACAACCAAAATCAAGTTTCCGTTGTTTTCCCATTCTTCTTTCAATATCTTAGAAAGTTTTTTTACAGGTGTATAAATCATTCCAGCATATTTAGCAGGAATATTAAGAGCAATTTCTTTAACAAGGAATTTTATAGGAATTATAACTCTTATTTTTTCCAAAACTCTTTCAGCTTGCTCTTCAGCTGATTTAAACTCCTCTATCTTAACCTTAGCCTCTTCCATTGCACTTTCTATTCTCAATGGAGGATGAGGTAAATTAGTTTTAGGATCAATACCATTTCTATGAATAATAGAAACAATTTGTTTTCTTTTTTCTTCTCTTAATTTATTTTTATATTCAGTAGTTAACTGAATCTCTCCTTCTAAAATAATTATCTTAGCAATCTCTAATTTGTTTTCAGTATTAAAGAAACTTTTTAAGTTGGCAGCATGCTCTCCTTTTTTAACATCGCTAAAAATATCATTGGTTACTACAACTTTATCAATGTCAATATTCCTGCCTTGTTTAAATTTGATAGCATTCTCTAAATCAACTAATATCTCAAATTTCTTTCCTTCTTTCTCTAATTTTGCTACAACTGATTTTTCTATACTAGTCATTTTCTTTTATCGATCATGTTTCTTTTTTATCAAAGATTTTTTCTTTACAAAGAAAAAAGCTTTATTTTAGTGCCTTCTTCAAATCTTCTATTGTATATTTTGTAAAAGCTCTGTCTTTTACAGTCAAATAAGCTCCATCTACTCTAGTAACATCAAATTCTTCTCCTAAAATCTTTTTCAAGGTTTTAACAGCTAATTTTAATCCTTCATCTAAAGTAATGCTTTCCTTGTATTCTTTTTCTAATATTTTCTTAATCTCTTCTTCTCCTTCTCCAATTACAGTAGCTTTGAACTCAAAAAACATTCCAGTAGGTTCTGTTTCAAATAACCTGGGATTATTGTCTTCATCTATGCTAGCAAACAATAAAGAAATTCCAAATGGCCTTGCTCCCCCATATTGAGTATAAGCTTGTTTTAGATTGCAAATTTCTTTTACTAAATACTTTGCATCTACCTGCTCATCATAAGTTATTCTATGCTGCTGGGCAATTAGCTGGGCTCTCTCAACTAAAACTCTTCCATCCATTAAATAACCTGTAGCAGTAGCACCAATATGCTCATCTACCTGAAATATTTTTTCAACAGATTCAGTAACAATTAATTTGTCTAAAACTTTTTTATCAGCCACTAATAGAACTCCGTCCTTGCAAACAATACCTATTGAAGGTGTTCCTTGTTTGACAGCCTTTTTAGCATACTCTACCTGTAATAATCTTCCGTCTGGACTAAACATAGTACTAGTCCTATCGTACCCCATCATCTGGTGTTGAACTGGTTGCATCTTTTCCTCCATCTTCCTAGTTTGTAAACTTCCTCCTTAATTTTTTTATTGTGCCTGAAACTCCTTGAGTTTCAATATTAACATTACTGCCTTCTAATTCATTGATAAGCATTAAAGCACTTATCACTTTGTCTTTATATTTGTTATTCACTTTGATTATTCCTTTTCCTTCTTTAAAATCATCCAATATTAACAATGATGCTTTTGCAGCTTCTAATTCTCCTAGTTTTCTGACTATTTCATCATACATTGCTTTCTTGGCATTTTTTTCATTCAATGCTTTGCTTGTTTTAATTGTATAGGCAATGTATCTATTCTTTTCCCTTAAACTGGGCATTATTTTTTTCATTGAGAATTTACCTTCTTCCGTTTCTCTTCGCAACAATAATAAGATTTTCAGGTTTTATAAAGTTTTTGTAAGCAAAAATTAAAACCTATTTTATAAAATTTAGACTAACAATTAAATTAATTTTGATTTAAATATAAATCAACAAATTTTTGAGTGGTGGGAAGAAAATTAAAGTTTCGCAATTCTTGAGGTTTAACCCATTTTAGATCATTAATTTTAGGGTCATTCGAATTTAAGTCTCCATCAATAACTTTACACATATAACAAAAAACCAAACTATGAAGAGTATAATCTGTATGCTCCCAAAAATTTGAGACACATTCTGGAATTAAATCCAAAACTTCAACATTTAAACCGGTTTCTTCTAAAATTTCTCTTTTCACAGTTTCTTTAAGAGATTCGCCAAATTCATTTGTCCCTCCAGCAAAATCCCATTTTAAATGTGCATCTTTAATTTTAGGGTCAAATCTTTGAGATATAAGCACATTATTTTCATTATTTTCAATTAAACCAAGAACAACAATCTTTTGCTTTTTTTCCATAAAAAAAGTTTACAAAAGATATATTTATAGATTTCTATACTCCAAACTCAAAATTAAATATGTTCCATAATAAAAGTTATAGCATTTACATCTTTTGCTGAAGGTAAGGATATATAATCAGGATAAAATTCTTCTAAGAGTTTACCTAAATTTTCATGCGCTTTTCTTTGTAAACTTAAATCTTTGGGTCTTAAATTATCCTTTATTTCTTCGGAATTATAAATCGTAGATGTTCTAAATATATGGTCATAGGTTTTAATATAAACTCTTGAAAAGTCTCTTTCAGCTTGAATAAAATCTTTAGATTCTGGAAAAAATAGTTCTAAATACATTAGATGATCTAGGACACATCTGTCAGTTACTAAAACATCACATGTTCTTGCATGTCTTAACTCACTTTCTACTTGTGAACTAAATATATGTAACTGAGCTTCTGGTGATTGCTGACCTGCAATTAAATAAGGACTATGACGTGCTACTTCAGGCATTAATTCTGCATTTCTTCCCATTATTTTTAGATTCATAACTAATCCTAAACTTAATGTTGTTTTTCCAGAACCATGCGCACCAACAATTGCTATTTTCATTTTAATATACCCCCCAAATCTTCAATAAATCTATTCACAGACTCGTCAAAAGCAGAAAGTGTCCATCTAACATCTAAATTGATATTATTCATAAAAAATGAAAAACAGGCGTTATTTACCTCACTTTCTAAACCATCAGTTACAGAAGAATATGCTCTTTTTTCAAAATATTCTCTAAGTAACGGAAAATATTTTGAAAATGATAAAGCCAATACTTTATCAAATTCTCCAATCTTAGAATCTTTAAAAGAATAATTTCTATGTAAATAAGGCACTTTATCTTCTAACCGACCTTCTTGCTGTAGTTGAGAAGTTATTCTAGTTCCTGGAAATGCTTCTAATCTTTTATTCGGTCTTCTTAATAGTTCTGAACATAGTCCCAATTCATAAAATGAGTTTACAGAATCTCTTAGTTCATCCCATGTAGTATGGGGTCCAAATAATATTTTTCCAACATTTACTTTAATTCCTGAAGTTTGCATAAACTTAATGAATGATTTGCTATCTTCAACACTTATTCTTTTTCCCAAATAATCTAACATATTTTTAGAGCCACTTTCCATTCCAACAAAAACTCTATATAATCCAGAGTTTCTTAAGAGTTTTATAAAATCTTGATCTTCATTAGGATTAATTGAATCAGAACGTATTTCTATTTTATAATGAACGGGTACTTCTCTTCTTATTAACTCTTGTGCAATTCTTGTAGCTCTTTGTCTAGATTTCGCTAATGTTGAAAAATATAAATCATCGTTAAAATAAATAAATTGAATTCCATATTTATTAACTAATTCTTCTATTTCATTAACAACTTTTACAGGATCTCTTTCTCTATAAATATTACCTGGATTTATTTTTCTCATTGCGGGAGTTGTACAAAAGTTACAATTGTAATAACAACCTCTAGATGAAATTACTCTGGCAACACTTTGTTTTCCTATTTTTAAACTAGCTTCAAGAACATCTCTAGCAGGTGTAGGAAGAGTATCTAAGTTTGCTAAAGCTCCTCTTGATTCTGTAAATATATAATTTTCTCCTTCTCGATAGGCTATACCCTTGACTTCAGATAAATTTCTACCCTCTTCTATAGCTTTTATTAGTTCTAATGTTGTAATTTCACCCTCACCTAAAACTATTGCATCTACGTCTTCGTATTCAAGTAGGTCTTTAGCAGAAAATGTAGCATTAGGTCCTCCAAAAATTTTAACTGGTTTTTTTGTAAATGGTATACTTTTAGAAAATTCAATTACTTCTTGAGTATTTGTGCAATTAGAGCTATAACCAATAACATCAGGGGAGAACTCAACTATTTGTTCTGATAAGTCTCGATTTGATGTTAAAGTATTATCAAATATTTTAGTATTTATACCATTCTGTCTTAATACACTAGTTAAATAGCCTATGCCGATATGCTCATTAGCAAAATCATAATCATCTAAATGGTACTCTAACCTAACTAAAGCTACTCTTGTCATTTTGCATCAGTATTAACTGTCAATAGAAGTATTTAAATCTTATTATTGTAATTACTTAGAAGTTAATAAATATATTAATTAGAGGTAACATATTAAAACCTTCTTTCAGCTGTCTTTAAAATCTTTTCAAGAACAATAACATAATCAACTAATATTTTTTCATTATATTTTACAAAAGTTTCTGGTTCATATTTGTCAATCAAAAAAGCTTTAGTCAAATGCCCATCCCAGCACCAGCCGCAATTAGGGTTAACTTCTAATAACCTTGGCTCATTATTTGAATCAAGCCTGAAGTCAAATCTTGCATAATCTCTACATCCCATTTCCTTAAACAATTTTAATGAATATTCTTTTATTTTATTTTGAACATTAAAAGAAATTTCAGGTTTTATTGAAACAGTTTCATTCCAGTATTTAGATTCAGGATTCCATTTTGTCTCATGCAGATTAAAATTAATGTTTTTAGGAAACTTTTCCTGTATTAACCTGATTTCATTCCCAATTACAGCTGCACTTATTTCATAACCTTCTAAAAATTCCTCAACTAAAACATCATCTTTTCTTCCAGCCTCACTTAATTTTAATTTTATATTTTGAACCTGTAATTTTAATTCACTTTCATTTTTAACCAAACTATTCCTATCAATACCAAAGCTTCCATCACCATAATTAGGCTTTACAAATGCAGGAAAGCAAAAATTAACATTAACAGGATGCCCATTTGGAACCAAAACATCTTTAGAAGTAGGTATTCCTATCCCTCTTGCTTTTTCTTTAACTCTGATTTTGTTAAAACACTCAGTCAGACATTTAACACTAGCACCAGTGTATTTTATTTTAAGTTCATCAAGCATTTTAGGAATCTCAGATTCAAGTTCAGCATTATTAAACAAACCCTCATCGCAGAAATTTAAGACATAATCATAATTAAAATTAGCAAGTTTCTCTTTTAACTTAGCATGCTCATCAAAGTACTCAAACTCATAATTAGAAAGCAAAGAAAGTGCTTTTTTCAGAACATCAATTACTTCCAAATCTTCTGCATTAAATTTACCCTGATTTTTTACAGGATCAGAAAGTCTTGGGTCGCCAAGAAGAACTAGAACCTTTTTCATAAATTTTATTCACACCGCCTATTAAAATCTCTGGTCATCTTTAATTCCAACTGTAAATCTTCTATTTATAAATTATTACAATAAGAAAAATATATTATTTTTCAAGACCTACAGAGTTTAAGAATGCTTTTCTTACTTTTATATTCCTTAACATTATATCTTGTATTTCTCCTTTTCTTGGAAGTATATTGATGTCTATTCCATTTGTAATAAATTCAGGCGTATAACTCAAGTTATGTATAATTTGTCTAAGCTCACATTTTTCTGGTGTTAGTTTAGGAAAATTTTGTTCTTCTAAAATTATTTCCCAATAATTTAAAAATCTCCTGACATTTTCAGTTTCATTTAAATATACACAAAGAGCAAGGGCTTCATCAGCTTCAGCATGAGGAACTTCACTATAAACTCCCTTTAATTTTTCTGGAAGTTTATCAACTATTGATCCCAACATAAGGGCTAAACCACCTCTAAATACTTCACTAGGCATTTGAGTAAATGCAACTGGCAAAACATAACTAGCATCACTTAATTCATTAGCTTTAGCAGCTAGTACAGAATCTTTACTTAGCCTATCCAAATTTTCATCAAAAAAGGCTTCTATTTCTTCATCTAATACTCGGTCTATAAAAGTTCTATACATATAGGCTGAAATAAAATATCCTCCTGGTGAGGGAATTGGTCTTACAATAGTAATACCTAAAGGTATTCTTGAAAACTTAGAACGCATTGAAGCATCATAAATATCCCAATAAGGAGAATACTCCTCTCTTTCTATTTCTAGTCTTCTTTTATTTCTTCTTACAGAAAGTGCTGTAAAAGGCATTGAATCTTCTTTCCAATGATGATGAACAGGCAAGCTTCCATATCCTATCTCTCTTCCAAAACCAAATTTTTCACGTAACTCAAGAAAATCTGTTTCATGTTCTTTTAAAATCTGATACAAACTAACCATAATCAAATTTCAACCTAAAAACTTATAAATTAAACTATTTCTCGCATTCTTCTTCAAATGTTTTCCAGAACTTTTCAAAATCCTCTTTTTCAATAGTAGCACCGCATGCATATTTATGCCCTCCGCCATAGCCCCTAACCCCAATCAAGCTTTTATTAACAATTGGCGGTAATTCTTTTTTATGACCACGAATACTACATTTTAATTTATCATTATCATCTCTGCATACTAATATAAACTTATTTGGAAACTTATATGATAAATAAAGAGCAAGTTCAGCAGTAAAACTATATTTATCATTTCCATAAATAAATTTTATAATTTTCCCAGCAGTATGCTTTTCAGCTTCTATAACCATTTTCTCAAATTCTTTTTCTATTCTCTCATAATTTTCTACTAATTCACTAGCTTCTTCACTTTCTTTATTCAATAGCTCATAAGGTGTTTTTATTTTCTCTAATAAACTTATATTTTTATTAACTATCTTTGTTTTTCCTTTTAATGAATGAGAAAATATCTTTATTAATTTTCCAACCTTGCTTTTATACATTAAATCAGTTGGTTCTTTTGGATTGTCAATAACTAAATCAGGATATTCTTTTTTAAATTCCTTATAATAATCCAAAAAATAATCAGCAACAATACCCGTAAATGCAATCCATAAATAAGGGCTCCGCCCTTCATGAACCTGCAAATTATCTTTTGTAATTTCATAGCACCAATAAGTAGTTGGCCTGTTATCTTCATTATCTTTTAGTCTCGGATTAAAATAAATTATTCCTTTTACATTCTGGGGAGCATGATGATCAATCCATATAACTGGTTTTTTTACATTATCTAAGAACTCTTCTTTTATCATTGGTTTATCTAAAATTATAACTAAATCATGGTCTTTGATGTAGGGCAAATATTTTTCACTAATCCAGGGTTCTCCTCTTATAGAAATCCCCTTTCCTTTTCCAATAAATTTCTTAATAAGCAAGTAAGAGCATAATCCATCAGGGTCATCATCAAAGAATATAATAGGATTCTCTGCTTTCAATAATTTTTCTCTTATTTGTTCAATTTCTTTCATCTTAATATTTTTCATCCTCTTCTTTGCATGGAAAAAAATCAAGCTGTTTTTCTGGTATTTTCAAAGATTTTCCATATTCAATTATTTCATTCCATGTTGATTTATCAGTCTTTGCATAGAACTTTTTTATTAAAAACAACAATTAATTCATTATTTCTGTAAAAATGAAAATAAAATCCTTCAGTCATATTCTCTTGTATTTCTTTGATTTTTTGCTTAATTTCTCCAGGTTTAATTTCAATCTTGTATAAAATCCAACCCCAAGATTTTTTCTGCCCAAGAATCTTTAATTTATCAAATATGGACTTGTCTTTTTGGCTCACATTAACTATAATACTATGATAATCTTTCATATTTATACTATTCTATTTTTATTTATAATCATTCTCATTACACAAAAACCAAAATGTTTATAAAGTATACCTCAGTATACTTATCTATACAGTTGGTCGCTGGATTCACGAAAACTTGTTAGAGTTTGGTCGCTGGATTCACGAAAAC
>JAGVYZ010000054.1 GCA_018303025.1 Candidatus Woesearchaeota archaeon | reverse complement strand
GAAATTTCAATAAGTCCTTCTTCAATAGAGGTTTCTGATCCAGATACAATAAAAAAATTAACAATAAGAACAGGCTTGGATTTTATGGAATATTTTCCAAATGCAACTAATGAAACAATAGGAGTTCTCTGGCCTCAAGGAAATTATCAGGTTGAAGTAAATATAAAAAATAGCAAGAGAGAATATTCAAAAAGATTTATTATTTATCAAGGCAGGTTAATTGGAGATAATCCTGTTTATCCTTAACTAATTATTTATGAGCCATTTCCATATAGGGATTACTTTTATTTTCTTTCCTTCCTGCTCAAACTCTTCTTCCTGGTCATAAGTTAAAATCAAGCCTTCTTTTAATTTAAACTCATTAAGAGCTTCCAATAAACCAAAAATTTCTCTTTCACGATTTTCTCTTGTTAATTCATAGCAAACTTGAATTGCTTCCTTTATGTTTGCAGTAATATGCTTTATAACAAAATCGCATTCTTTTTTATTTGAATAATAATAAATTTCTTTCCCCATTCTTTTTAATTCTATAAATACTATATTTTCTAAAAGCTTGCCATTGTCAGGTGTTACTCTAAATCCAAGATATTTCGCTAAGCCATTATCAATACAGTAAACCTTCTTATTATAGTACATTTGTTTTCTTAAAGAATAGTCAAACTTAGGAACTAAAAAAATAAGAAAACTATTCTCTAAATAATCAAAATAATCTTTTACAGTAGTTGAACTGCCTAAGCCGAGAATTTTCTTTATTGAGTTAAAGCTTATTTCCTTGGAAATATTATTAACAGATAGATAAACTAATTCTTTTAAACTTTTTTCATTAGGTATTTTATATCTTACTAAAATATCCCTATAAATAATATTTTCATAAAGGGTCTTTATATAATCAGGATTTAACTCTTTAAGATATTCTGGAAATCCTCCATTAATGAAGTAATCAGAAAAATATTTTTTTATTTTTGCCCGTGATATAGTAAGATATGCTGAATTCTTATTAAGCTCAAATTTTTTTAAAAGAAGAAATTCTTTAAATGAAAAAGGAAACATTTGCAGCATCAAATATCTTCCAGTAAGATGGGTTCCAAGCTCTTTGCTTAGCATAGAAGCATTACTTCCAGTTATAAGAACTTTTTTTCCTTCATCATGCAATCTTCTGGCAAATCTTTCCCACATAGGAATGTTTTGTATTTCATCAAAATAAAATATTTTCTTTTCACCATATAATTCTATAAATAATTCCTCTAAAAGCTGAAAGTCTTCTATTTTGAAATTAATTAATCTTTCATCATCAAAATTAAGGTAATAACCAGCATATTTTTTTCTTATTTGTGAAAGTAAGGTAGATTTACCTGATCTTCTTATTCCAGAAATAATTATAATAAAGTCATTTTTAATATAGGTTTCAACTTTCAAGAAAAGCTCTCTATCTACCAAATCTTCCTGCTCTCTTCTATTATTCTGCTCTATTATTATTTTTTTTAATTCTGTTTGGTCCATGATTTTCCTATATTTAACCTATTTATAAACATTTCCATTACTAATGGAGATATTCATCATTTTATTTCCATTCAGAATGGAAATATAAAGTGTTACAATTTTTGTTGCACTCTAAATTGCCTTTTTTAATTCTTCAAGGATTTTATTCTTTTTAATTTTAAACTCACGGGGATTTAAATTTAAAGCATTATAATCCTTAAAATTAACTAAAACCTTTTTTAATTCATCGAAAAATGATTCTAATTTGTATTTTTTTAATATTTTGCAATAATTATCAAAATCAATTTCAGAAAATAACAAAGAAATAATGTCTATTCTGTCTTTTTCTCCCTTAACAGAAAACTCCCTGTTCTTAAAAGCACCCTGTTTTAAAATTAAAAGCAGTTCTTTGCTTGCAACTTTAAAACCTTCTATTTTAACAGCATAATCTTTTATATTTTCAGCAGGAATAGTTAATTTAGAATAATATTCAGCATAAATATCAATATCTATCTCTTCTTTTTTGATTTCATATTTCTTTAAATTATCATTCTTGTTTAATCCATACTCTTTCAATTTTTCAAGTTCTTTTATTCCTACAACAATATCTATGTCTTTTGATTTTTGTTTATGAGCATGTAAATAAACAGCCCAGCCTCCAATTAGAATAAAATCATAATTTTTCAGCTCATGTAAAATCTTCCAGCTTTTTTCAGTTAACAAAGAATTCCAGTATTCATTCATTTTTTTCCCTGAAGGTCATTCTGCCTTCTTTTCCTGAAGCTTTTTTCTGGTTCGTGAAGGGCAGAGCCCTTACTTCCTGAAGGTTTTCTTTGCGAAGAAAAGCTTCCTCTAAACCCTTTAAGAAATCAGAAGCATACCATTGCTTTAAATTCCATAAATCAGCAAAAATCTGTCCCAAACTCATTTCTTTCATATTTTCATCTTTTTTCAATATAAATAAATTAGGATTTTTATTATTAGCAGGAAATCTTTTTTTTATAATTTCAAGTTCATTTTCATCAGCATAAACATAAACTTCAGAATAATCAGCTTCCACTTTTTTAAATTTAAACTTATATCCAGAATACCCTCCGTATATAATATTGGGCATTAATTTTTCAATTTCTCTGACAGGCATCTCAGCTCTTGTTTTATAAATAATATCTTTCTCAAGATTTCTGAAAGATGCCCAGTAATAAAGAATTTTTTTAACATCTATAATTTTAAAGCTCATTTTTTCTATTTTTATAGAATTCATTTTCTCTAATTTTTTTACAGCTAAATTTATAGTGCTTAATGAAAATCCCAGTTTTTCAGATAATTCCATTTGAGTTAATCTAAAATTTTTCTTTTCTATAGCCTGATGCAATATTTCCCTGAATACCTGCTCTATTTTCTTCATTTTAACCTTTCTAAATTAAGAAAAGTATATTTATAAAGCTTTCGATAATCATCGAAAGTTATTTAATTATTTTCAGAATTTCTTCCTTAAACTTGTCAAAATCACTTAAATTTTCATTTAGAAATTCAAAAACAAGTTCATCTTCTATTTCTCCATATCTATGAACCAAAATATTCCTAAAACCTTTCATTTTTATTAATATATTTTGGGTATTCTTATCAATTATTTTTCTTTTCTCAAGATTATCAAAAATATTTTCTTCTTCAGCAGGTAATCCTAATTTAAGTTCACTGCTTATTAAATTGCAAATATCTATAACTATTTCAATGCTAATTTGTAGTAATCTTTCACAGGCAGCTTTTGTCTTTATTTCTTTATAATCCTCAAAATTTTCAGGTATTATTTTATCCAGATCATCTAAACGCTGTTCTAATTCATCAATCTTGCTTAATATTCTTTTATTATCCATTCTTTACCATCTCCAGATAATCATTGTAATATTTTTCAAAATAATTAAATTCCTTTATAGTATCATAAGCAATTTCATATAATCTATCTTCATTTTTAGAATATAATATTTTGCCTTTTAAAATCCTTTTTCTTATATAAATTGGCAATTGCTGAAAAACCTGGATGTCGTAATTAAAATATTTTAAATAATCAAGTCTTTTCTTAGACATAAAAAGATTATTATACTTTTTATCTAAATATAAGCAGATATCAATATCTCTCCCCTTTCCTTTTAATGATGAGCCGTAAAGAGCAACAGCTATTACGTTTTTGTCCTTTTTCGCTTTTTCAATTAATTTGCCTATTTTTTCCATATTATTATATCATTCCTCAAATTTAAATAATTTGCTTATTCTAACTAATAAGTTATAACCATAAACTTATATAAACAAAAGTTATATAAACAAGAAATGAAAAAGAGTATCATGGCAAAGAGGTTGATATTTCTTAGTTATGTTTCAGCTATTGTTCTTGCATTATTTTTAGCAGTATTCGGAATAAGTAATGTTTACAGCGATACATCATCTGATACAGTTACATGCAACTCAGTTGAAATCTGTTCAGATTATACAATTTCCTGTTCTAGTGTTCCAGATGGATATTGCCCATATAATTTTGCAGACTGGAATTCATTAAGCAATGGAAAAACCTGCAAAACCTTTATTCACAATGCAGGAACAGAAAATGAGTTTACAGATAAATGCGAAATATGTGATCCAGATTGTACTCCTTCAGGAAAGAAATGTTTCTCACTATCCTCATTTAATTTCAGGGAAATTCAAGTAGCAACAGGAAGATGAATTCCAAAGGAGTTACTTTTACAATAATTGCAACATTATTAGTCTCTATACTTCTCTTCTCAATTGTTCTCCATAATAATTTAAAAGAAAGAACAAGCTCAGAAAAAAGCATTGCAAGAATAGAAACAGTAAATTCCTTTTATTATTCTTTGACAAATCATTATATTAATGATGCAATTAAAATTTCTTCAGATAAAGCCTTGCTTTCTATGATAAACTATACTGGAAATTCAAAATCTTATCTCGGAAATACAAAAAATGATGTTTTGTCTAATTTCTCTTCATTAATCTCAAATGGTTCTTTTGACAATTCAGAATCATACCCATTAATGTACAAAAAAGTAGACAATCAGAATGTAGCTTATGACTTGCCTTCTTTAATGAATGAATTAAGCTTAATCCCCTTATATGAACTTGGAATCTATGTTTATCCAGTAATAAATAATGAAAAATCAACATTTGATTCAGAAGAATTCAAAAGTTATGTAAAAAATAGTTTAATCATAAATGATGTAGCAAATAATGACCCATTTTTTATAACAATAAAGCTTCCTTTAACAATTGTAGTTGAAGACAGTAATCGTAATCTCAATTTTTCAACAACAAAAGATTTCTCAGCAATTTTAAATATTTCAAATTATGAAGACCCATTGACTTTGCATTTTACAACTACTAATTTGAAAATGAATAGATATCAGTATAATGCAGGAGACAGTAATTTCCCTGATAATTTAAATCCACTATTATTTTTCAAGGTCTCTTCAACTAATGATCTTGCACAAACTTATCTGCAAAGATTTTCAGCAGATAAAACATTAGGAAAAATAGGCATTGAAAGATGGGACCCTGGTTTTGGAGTAAATCAGTTAGATGTAGACTTTATGTCTGTTGCATTTAAGAATTTTGGGAATCAAGCATGGTTATGCAAAGAACCTTATTATGTTGATATTAACAGGGTAAATTATTGTTCTTAACCTTCTGTAAATCTAGCTCTTCTTGCAACAACAAAGTTTTTATTAGTAATAGAGATTTCCTTATTGTCTATATTAAGCCCAAATTCATATTTATCGCTTAATAATATTTTAAAAATAGCATTAAAAAATATCCCTGCTTTGTCAGTTGTCATAAAAGCGCTTCCTAAATATTTTGAAGATACGCTTCCATTATTAATCAGAACAATAGCTAATTCAGGATATTTAGTAGCACTTAACTCATAGACCTTAATATCCTGCATTATATTCAAGATGTCATTAGAGATGTAATATTGTTGCTTTAAATTTCCAGAACTCAAGACAAAAACATAAATAGAAACAGCAGCTATTAAAAATATTCCAACAGCCATGAATGCATCTAAAGAGAATATAACCCCCTTTTTTTGTTTGATTTTCATTTTACTTTTTGAATAAAACAATGTTCAACCTCACAATTTCCCCATTGTAATAAACTAATCTATCTAATCTGATTGCACTAGCAGCATTGCTTATTGCAGTTTCATCAGCTAAAAATGGAGCTAATATTGTAGAAACACCATTTTTATCTATAATAAATGCAGAGTAATCATATTCACTTAATCCAAACATTCTTTTTGTAAATGCATAATCATTTAAATTTCTAAATTTAGTAAGCAAGTTAACGTCAATTTTGCTATTTTTGACTAATCCAATCTTTCCATCATAATCTTTGTTTCCACTAGACCATGTTGTCCATGAACCATAACCATCACTCATTAAATTATTAGACAAGCTTTCTACATTTAGTTCTAATTCACTAATTTCAGAATTAGCATTTCCAATATCATAAAGAACATAATAAAAAGCAACACTTATTATTATAATAACAAGTAATCCAATAATAAAATCACCATACCAAATCTGCCCTCTTTTACTCATAATAAAGAAATAGTATTGTATCTTATAAATTATTCTATAAGAAAAAATAAATAATTAAAAAAAGAAAGAAAAAGTTTACTTACTTGAAATAGTTACTGCATTTGAAACAGCAACTTCTCTTCTGTTTCCAATATTATAGCTTGTGAAAGCTCTTGGAATGTTTACTCTTCCAATAACCTTAACATTAGTCTTTATTCTGTAAGAGATGACTCTTTCTTCTCTTCTTAATAAATCCCCTATAGTCCAGTCAAGCATCAGTCCTTGGGATGTTTTCTTTACATTAGTTGGTCTTACAGTTGCATAATGTTCAGGCGATTTAATCATTGGTGGAATATAATCAACCAATCTTAAATTCTTTATAGCAGAACCTTTATTTTTAATAACAAGCATTACTTTCATATCAGCTATTCCAGAGTCTGTTTTTACAGTTAATACTTTTTTGGTTATGGAAACCTGTTTTCTTACAAATCTATAAAACAAATAAACCAGCAATGCAGCTAATAACAAATATGCCAAAGGTGCTCTATAACTAGTAGTAATTACAATTTCTTTGGTTTCTTTAGCCTTTAAGTCAATTTCCCAGTTATACACATTATTCTCTATTTTATCAGGTTGTATACTAAAACTTGTAAAATATTTTTCAAAACTTCCAAGTTCATAAGCAACATCTTTTATTACTCTGTTGTTTCCATTGTTTTCCTGTTTTAATACAACAGTAGTTTTTAAGAATTGATTATCAACTTCTTTGTTTTCAACAAAATTGCTGTACTCTCCAACTCTTAATTTTACTTTTTTATTTAAGTAGGTATATCTGTCATCTTTAACTAAAACATTTACATCATATTCTCCAGTAGGAGTATTTTCATCAATATAAGCAGTAAATTCTTTTTCAGTTGTTCCTAAAGAATCTAAGCTAACCTTGAAACTTTTTTGGAATAATCCAGATAATTCAACATTTAAATTTCCAAGATTTATGTTTTTTGTATTTGCTAATGATAAAATTAGAGTATTTTCTTTTTTAGGATTTAATCCAGTAGGATTAATTTTAAATTCAGCATTTAAAATATTTTCATTGTTTAAATTATCAACAACAAAATTATAATCTTTGTAATCATTATTTCTTAAATCAGAATAAAATCTTACTGTTATGGTATATTTTCCAGTTGAAAGTGCTTTTAATGGTTTTAATTCTAATTTAAAATTAGCTTTTTCGCCTACACTTAAATCAAAATATTTTTTTTCAGCATTCCAGTTTACATCTTGTACAACATAAGTTATCCTGTCAGCAGAACTTCCTGTATTTTGTAATGAAATATCAAATACAGCATTTTCATTTCCAAATCTTATTGCCTCGCTAGGGCTAGAGCTCAAATCAATACTTGCTTCAACAATACTTGTAGAAAAAATCATTAAAAGAATTATGAATATTATTTTTTTCATCAAATCACCTCTCCACCTATATCGTCTGTTAATATTTAAAGCTTTCTTTGTTTTCCCTGAAGGCTTTTCCTAAAAGGCTTCATTTTAAGCTTTTTATTCTTTTCCTTAGTGCAGGTTCTTTCCATGAAAACTCAAGGTTTTCAGGGTCCCAAAGACTTTGTCTTTGTGATTTAAAGAAAGTGCGCAGGTTCGTGAAGGTGTTAAACTTGTTTAACACTTGAGGAACTTGATTCCTCATAGGTGCAATCCTTACTTCCTTAAGGTTTCTTTCTACAGAAAGAAAGCTTACTCTTCTGCCATGAAATCTTCAGGCTTTTCTTTTAAACTTTTCCCATCAGCCTTCACATATTCATTAGCTAGTATCCAGAATACCAAGCCCAGGCTTTTGTTGCCTTTATTATTGCAAGGTACAATTAAATCAACCTTTCCTGAATCATTATTAGTATCGCATAATGCAATTATTGGAATTCCACCTACCTTTATAGCATCATTAATAGCATTTTTGTCCTGCCATGGATCAACAACAATCATTAATTTAGCTTCAATAAAATCCTCTAAATTAGAATTAGTCAATATTCCAGGAGGATATCTTCCATTATAAATTCTTATGCCTGTAGAACTAGAAAACAATTCAGCAGCCTTCCACCCATTCTCTCTCCTGCATATAAGAACAATATCTTTAGATTTATACTGCTTCATTAACTCAGCAGCTAATCTTATCCTATTATTAATCTCTTGAACATTAAATACACTCAAGCCATCATTCCTTATCTTGTAAATAAAAGGACTCATAGCCTTAGTTCTAAACTTAGTTCCAATATGCAAGCCTGATTTTAAGTATAATTCTAATGGCACTAATAATTCTTGTGTTGTCATGCATAAAACAAAAATGGTAGCTTTATAAACTTTATTAAATCTAAAAAAATCATGAAATCTGCTATTTTATTCTCAGGTGGAAAAGACTCTTCTTTAGCATTATACTATGCTTTAAAAGAATCTAAAGTTGAATGTTTAATTTCATTAATCTCAGAAAACAAGGAAAGTTACATGTTCCATACCCCTAATATACATTTAGTTGAAAAACAAGCAGAAGCAATAGGTATTCCCTTATTATTAAGCAAAACAAAAGGAAAAAAAGAAGAAGAATTAATAGATTTAAAGCAAGCAATTAAACAAGCAATAACTAAATATCAAATAGAAGCATTATATACAGGAGCATTAGCTTCAGAATACCAGGCTTCTAGAATAAATACCATTTGCAAAGAGTTAAACATTAAATGCATAAATCCTTTATGGCATAAAGATGAATTCAAATTATTAGAAGAATTATTAACATTAAATTTTGAAGTAATTATTATGGGTGTTTTTGCAGAAGGCATGGAAAATATAATAGGTAAAAAATTAGATAAAAACCTAATAAATGAGCTTAAAATCCTAAATAAAACCTATAAAATCCATCCAGGTGGCGAAGGCGGGGAATATGAATCATTTACACTAAATGCACCTTATTTTAAGCATAAATTAACAATAAAAAAGAGCCATATCATAGATAATAAAGACAATTCTAAGATTTTAGTCCTAGACGAGTTAGTACAGGACAAATCTTAAAAACATATCTTCTCTAGTATATATATGAAAACCAAGCCAATTATTGCAATAGCTCCAATAAAATATTTTGATATTAATAAATCTCACAATTTAATCAAAATAAAGAGATATATCAAAAAAGCTAAAAAAGCAGGAGCAGACATAGTCTGTTTTCCAGAAGCCTGCATAAGCAAAAATGAACAGCTTCCTATAGATCACAAACTAATATTAGCTATCCAGGAAGAATGCAAAAAACATTCTATTTGGTGCATAGTAACAGAAGACATAATGATTAGAAATAAGCCCTATAATATGTCTATTTTAATCAATAGAAAAGGAAACATTAAAGGCAAATATAAAAAAATTAATTTATATGGTGATAATGTCATTCCAGGTAATAGAATCAAAGTTTTCAAAACAGATTTTGGAAAAATAGGCATAGTAATTTGCTGGGATTTAACCTTCCCTTATCTATTTGAAGCAATGAAAGAAAAAGGCGCTGAAATTGTATTTTGCCCGGCAATGTGGTGGTATGATGCAAAATCTCATGAAAGCATGCATAAAAAAAGAGAAATTGATTTATTAAGAGCTTTATTATTGGCAAGAGCATATGAAAGTATTTTCTTTGTAGCATTATGCAATCCATTAATGGAAGCAAAGCACCAGGTTTCTTATTCAGCAATAGCCTCTCCCCATAGAATATTAAAAGAGTTAATTAATGAAGAAGGATTAATAACAGCTGAAATTGATTTAGATGAAATAAAGAAATTCAGAAAGTTTTATTCTAAAACTTAACTATAAATAACTACTTTCATGCTAATTTGTAATGAAAACATTTATATATAAGTACTAACTGCTAATTAGTATGATAAACTCCCAAGACTTACGAAAGATTGTACTAAAACAAAAAGAAGATATTGAAAAATTAGATGGAACTATAAAAAGGGATATTCTCGCTGAAATTCTAAATTGGTTTAATGATAACCGAGTAATAATCTTAACTGGAATAAGAAGATGTGGGAAAAGTACAGTTTTAAGGCAAATAATGAAGAATAAGGAAAATTTTTGTTATGTTAATTTTGAAGATGAAAGATTTTTGGATTTTAAATCTCAGGATTTTGAATCATTAAATGAAATTTTAATTGAAATTTATAATAATCCTAAAATATATTTTTTTGATGAAATTCAAAATATAGAGAAATTTGAAACATTTGTAAGAAGACTTCAGGATGAAGGGAAAAAAATAATAATTACTGGGAGTAATGCTTCATTGTTAAGCAAAGAATTTGGAACAAGGCTTACTGGAAGATCTAAACTTTTTGAAATCTTCCCCTTTTCTTTCTTGGAATATTTAAGGTTAAAAAATATCGACATTGAAAAAGATTGGAGTTATAAAACACAAAAAAGAGTAGAAATAAAAAAAGCCTTTAATGAATATCTCGTGTTAGGTGGATTTCCAGAATATCTTAAAACACAAGATAAGGACTATATTAAAAATATTTATGAAAATATTCTTTATAAAGATGTAATAGCAAGATATTCTATTAAAAAACAAAAAATAATGAAAGAGTTGGTTAGTATTTTGGTGACAAATATTTCATCAACATTCACTTATAATGCAATAAAGAATAATCTGGGTTTATCTAATTCAATAACAGTCAAAGAATATATCTCATATATGATTAATTCATATTTCTTTTTTGAATTATCCAAATTTGATTTTTCTCTAAGGAAATCATTAAATGCCCCTAAAAAAATATATCTGATTGATACAGCATTTAATCAAATAGGGTTTAATTTTTCTCCAAATACTGGAAAAAATCTTGAAAATATTGTTTTTATAGAGCTAAAAAGAAGAAAAAATGAAGTTTATTATTTTTCTGAAAAAAATGAATGTGACTTTGTAATTAAGGATGATGCCAAGATTATACAAGCAGTTCAGGTTTGTTATAATTTAACTAAAGAGAATAAAGATAGGGAAGTAAACGGATTATTAGGGGCATTAAATAAATTTAAATTAAAACAAGGTTATATTATAACTTTTGACCAGGAAGAAGAATTTGAACAGGAAGGGAAAAAAATAAAAGTAATCCCTATATGGAAATGGCTTTTGGAAAAATAATTTTATTTTCTTATTTCTTTCTTCAAAAAATCAATGCCGCATATTTTTAGTCATTTTCATAAACATCTTTTCTATGATCAAAACAAACAATGATTATTTTATCATTTTCTAATCTGTAAATTATTCTAAACGGTTTCATTCTTGTACTTCTATGATTTTTTAGATTATATTGCAAAGGTTTTCCTGATTCGGGAAGTTGCTCTAATTTTTTAATATGATTGATAAGCCTCAATCTTGTTGTCTTGTCTTTTATTTTTTTGAAATCTTCCTTAAAATCTTCAGAAAAAATTATCTCCATTTTACTGCATTAGCAAATCATCTATCTCCTCATCTTTCATAGAACTTTTTACTTTTACAAATTTTCCTTTTTTTATTTGTTCTTCAGCCATTTGTATTTTTTCTATTAATTTTATATCATTAGATAAAGTTTCTTTTCTTATTCTCTTTAGTAATATATTTCCATCTTCATTAAAAACTAAAAATTGTGTAGAAGGTTCTATTCCAGCTTCTCTTCTAATCCCAGAAGGAATTACAATCTGTCCATTTTGTGATATTTTGGTTATAGCAACTTCCATTTTTACCTCTAAAATACATTTTAATATTAAAACACATAGTATATATAAACTTTTCGTTTTTCATTTTCTATGTTGTATCCCGAAACTATTTCATAAGGACAGTATAATTGTCCATATGAAACTAACTAGACCTAAACTAATCGAGATATTTAGAAAGCTAAATAATGGAAAAACTGTTTATCAGGCAAGAAAAGTTGCAGACGTAAGCGTGAGAAGAATTTATCAAATGAAGGATGCATTTGATAAAACTGGTGATATTCCTAAAATAGGAAATAACAACGGAAGACCATTAAGACCATTCGAAGAATGGGAGATTTTGATTATTAAAGAAACATATGAAAAATATAGAGTGTCAGCAGACACTCTTGAGAGATTAATTGACAGAGACTGCGAGAAACACATAGGGCATAATAGGATTCATAAGATTCTTACTTATCTTGGATACGCCAAGAAAAAGAATTACAAAGATGTAAGAAAAAAGAAATGGAAAAGATATGAAAGAAGACATTCTTTAACAGCAGTTCATATTGACTGGCATTATTTTAAGGGAACATGGGTGTTTGGAGTTGAAGATGATGCAAGCAGAAAACTGCTTGCAATGATTGAGACAGATAAAGAATCAACAGACAATTCAATTTTGGGAATGGAAATTGCTTTAAAACAGGGTCAAATAAAGCAATGTATAAGTGATCATGGTTCAACTTTTACAAGCAATTTTATCGATGCTAAATCCAGATTTAGAGAATATTTACTCTCTAAA
>JAGVYZ010000053.1 GCA_018303025.1 Candidatus Woesearchaeota archaeon | reverse complement strand
AATATGATGCTCCCATAATTACTACTGCTAAAATTCCTTTTGTCAATTTTCTCATTTTTGTTTAGGCATAGTATTTTTTCCTCTGTTTGCTAAGTATGCATTGTTTAAACTGATTCGATATTCTTTTCTTAGCTCATCAAATGTATATCTTCTCTCTTCTCCCTGTTGGTTTGTAATAACTGCAATATCGAAATTGGGAGCAAATAAATAATCCTCTTTTGGAAGAGTAGAAAGTGGTCTATTTACTAATTTTATTCTGTTTCCTTTAGAATCAACTAAATAAACTTCTGCTGGTGACTGGGTTTTTGATGTATCAGTCATTAAATCTTCTCTAGAAATATTTAATTCAATACCTACTGGTTCAGGTAATTTACAGCCAGTTATTCCTAAAGCTGCACTTGTTAAAGCTATAACTGCTAAACCTCTTTTGAGTATACTTTGATTTGTTATTCTCATTTTAATAATCCTCCATAAATATTAGTTACTTTAGAGTGGTATTTATGCTTTTTAAAGGTTTTGGTTTTCAATTTTTAAAAACTATTTAGAAGTAAGGGTTGCACCCTTCACGAACCTGCACTAAGAAAACAGCTTTCACGAACCTGCCTAAATTACTTACTTGTTTTGCTTATTATGCCTTGTTTTGGCTCAAATATCTCGCCTTCTTTTCTTAGCCTATTAAGATATTCTTCTACTTTGTTTTCTTCTAAACCATGTTCTAATGCTTCTTTCATTATATTCTCTATTGGAATATTTTTCCCTATTTTTTTCTCTAAATCATTTATTATTTCTCGGACTGTAATTATTTTTGTTCTTGTTGATGTTGGTAAACCTGTATATAATTTGTCTATATCAAACTGGCCTGTTTCTTTATCGAAACCAACCTGCATTAAGCAATATCTTAATAATTCGATTGCTCTTTTTGCATCTTTTCTTGTTACTTTTTTTGATAATCTTAATCTGGCTGAACCTTCTGCTAATCTTACTAGTGCTTCTAACTGTCTTGCTGATATTGGAATTGGTTTTATTTCTTCTCCTGTTCCACCTGAATTGCTATTTCTTAAGTTAACATAAAATTCTTTTATTTCTTCTATTGCATGGTCTCCTAATTTTGGGAAAACATGCTGTTTTGCATAGGAAATATATTTTTTATATAATTTAGCTGGAATTTTTGGCTGGATCATATCTGGATTTTTGTGGATGTTTAAAACATGGGATGCTATTTTTTCATCTTGTTCTCTGTTTTGGATATCTCTAATTGGAAAGATTAAATCGAACCTGTTAATTAATGAAGCTGGTAAATCAATTTGTGCTGCTATTGGAGTATATGGGTCGAATCTGCTTAATTTTGGATTTGCTGCTGCTAGGACTGTTGTCTCTGCCTTCAACGTGGCCTGGATGTTTGCTTTTGATATACTAATTCTTTGCTGTTCTAATGCTTCATGCAATGCATTTCTATCTTCTGTTGACATTTTATCTAATTCATCAATAAATAAATAACCGCCATTAGCTAAGACAATTGCTCCTGCTTCTAATGCCCAACCTTTTAGAAATTCATCTTTTACTACTGCTGCGGTATTATGAACTAAAATTCCATCTACTATGAAATTATGAGAATCTTCTACTGTTAAATCATAAACATAATCAAATTCTGATTTTTTTTCTTTTATTCCTTTAATTTTTTCCCAGAAAATATCGCTGTAAACCAAATCTTTCAGGTTTTTATCGGCATTTAATGATTCTAAAATCTTTTGGGCTTTTTCTCTTGATAAATTCTCAGTAAATTTTGCTTTTTTCAATGAAATCTTATTTTTTTGCAATATTTCCTTTAATTTATTTGAAATTCCAGGAATAATATCTATGTTAGTATTTGATTTTAAATTTTTACTTAAGATTTTTTTTATTTTTTCTGCTTTTTCAGGATGTCTTAATTGAATGTTTTCTGAGAACTTTTTAATATTTTCAAAACCTCTTATTTCCAAAACATGTCTTTTATAGTTTCCTTTTATTTTTCCTGTTGTTGGCTCTCTTGTTCTTAATGATGCATGAATATTGTATCTTAAGAAAACTAGTTGCAATTGCCGTGCTAATTTTTCAGAGCATGTTGTTAAGTCTATGCAATCTGAGCCTTTTGTTTTTCTTAGATTTATTGAGCCATCTGTATCATATAAACCAGAGATATATTCTGATAGCAATTCATTTGAAAAATGGAGAAGTGTTTCTGACATCTTTATTTTATTTGATTTTGGAGAAATACACAAACCTAATTTAAATAAAATTTCTGCTAAAATTTTTGAATGTGCTCTTATAGCTGTGGGTCTTTTCTCATTTCCTGTTTGAGAATCTGTTCTCAAAGCAAATTCATTTTTTAATGTTTTTTCAAAAATATTTCTTAATTGTTCATTTGAATTTGAGAGTCTTATGCTGAATGTTTCATTTGATTTTCTTATGTCACCATCACCTGCTATTAATCCTGAAATATATAAGAAATCTTTTGTTATAAACTCTGGAATTTTATGAATCTTGCCGTTGTATAAACTTATTTCTTTAATTTTTGGTTTGTAATCAATATTTACCTCATTACAGAGCTTTTTTAAATTTATTAATTTTATATTGCCTCTAGCTTTTTCATTTGACCAATGAAAGTATAACTGATTTTCTTTTATTTCTAATATTTTAGAAGCTTCTCTTAATGTTTTATATTTATTTACTAATTCTTTTTTTATTTCCTTTACAAATGGCTTTATGTTATGAATTACTGGATTTGAATCAACTAAGTCTATCGAATATAATTTTTCTATATTTCCGGATATTAATGTCCTGGGAGTAGCTATATATTCTTTTTCTTTTATATCTTTACTCTTTTTCCATGTTAAATTACCATTTTTTATTGTTAATAATTTTGTATTTTCTGTGAGTTCTATTTTTTTGCCTGAGGATAGGGTTATTTCTATCATTTTTTTTGGTGCTTTAATTTTCCAGATTGATGAAGGTGCTTTTGAATGAAGTTTTAAATCATGAGAAAGACTTTGAATTTTTATATCTGAAATATTGTCTTTTTTTAATGCATAATCATTAATTTCTATTTCATTTTTTAATCTTGGTTCTACAATATTCTGGATTGTTTCTAAATTACCTGGATTTGTGATTACTAAACTATTTGGAGAGACACATAATCCTGCACCACTTGCTGATTTACCACCTGTTAATCTTGATTTGGGAGCTACTTTTGCTAATGATGCTATTAAAGAAGATTTGGCTGTATTATGAGAAATTATTCCATTTGCAATAAATCTGTGAGATTTTGGAACTTCTACATCATAAACATCTTCTGGTTTTTCATGATGAATTATTTTAATTATTTTTTCACTTCTTTTTGGTTTTATTCTTTTAAATAATTCTGCATCTTTTTTTAAGTCTTTTAGTTTTGTTTGTTTTTTTATTGAAACAAATTCTATATTATCAGCAAATTTTATGATATCTTTTCCTCTTCTTATCATAAGTGCATTTTCTATAATTCTTGAGTGGATACTAAATCTTAAAAGAAGAGTCTGAACATCCCTAAGCAGTTCGAGATTCTTAGCTTTTAGTGAAATGGCTCTTCTTCCTCTTCCATTATTAAAAACAGTCCCATCTGCTTCAAACAACCATTTTAAAAAATTAGAAACAATTTTATTTCCTGATTTTAATATTAACTCTGGAACTCTTTTTTCTCTTAAAAAAACAAGAGCATTGGCTATATCTGAAGAATTTATTTCAACGTAAGTAAGACTAATTTTTCTGCCTTCACGAGGCTTTCTTTTCATTATTTTTGGAATAGTATTAAAATTTTTTTTACAGATTTCTATTAGAGGATTTAAAATATCTATTTCAGGTTCAGCCACTACAAAGCCAACTTTATATTTAGAGACCCATCCATCTCCCAAAACATAACCTAAAAATGAAGCTAATTCAGAATTAAGGTATTTGGGAAGTTTTAATTTAAATCTTGGTCCATATTTTCTCTCATTAACCTTAAATCCGGTTGCAATATCTTTTTTAATTGTACAGGGTATGTTTGTGACAACTGCAACTTTATCTCCTATTTTAAATTCATCAAGCCTTTTCCATTTTCTTTTTAATTTATCATTTTCTTTAGATATACAAAGAAGAGGATGGTTATAAGTTCCTTTTATGGATTTTCCTGATTCAGTTATAATCTCGATTACTGGTTGTTTTTTGTATTCATGGAATACTTTTGCATAATCTCTTTTTTTACTGCCTTCGCCTGTTAATAGTTGTACATTAATTTTTTGAAGATGTTCTCTTCCAAGTTCTTTTATTTTAACTATTGTTCCATTTCCTAATGCAATTCTTTCATCTGCAACAAGACATCCAGGGTCTCCTACTAACAAAATATGCATATCTCCTCTTGTTTTATTTCCATCTGGCTTTGTTTTTTTTACTCCACCCATTAATTGGAGAACTAATGCTTCTTTGATTTTATTATGACCATAAATTGAGGGAGCTGTAGATGAAATGAAATCTTCCATTAATGTAGGTGATTTGGAAATTTCTATTATTGCTTTTTTATCTTCATCTGTTATTTCTAATTCTCCAAATGTTTCTTCTAAAGGCAAAATAAAATTAGATTCTATCATTAAATCATATCTTGTTGACTGACCGCCTGATGATAATGGAATTGCAACTTCTTTTATTACTCCAAAAACCCTGACTTTGCTTCCTGGTGTTGTTTTTTTCTCCATTACTGGCTCTACTAAATCTTCTTTTAGGAAAATAGCTATTCTTTTGGGCTGTTCTCCTCCTTCTAATAATTCTGGGATTTCTTCTAGGACAATTCTTTGGGCATCAACTAATTCTTTGCTTAACATTCTGAACTTACCTCTTCTTCCACAAGAACATCTGCTTGGTTCTTTGAATTTTGTGTCTAATTGAGGTATTGTTAGAACATTTCCACAAGAAGGACATTCAAACCTTGCTATTGTTACCTGGGGTCTGATATCTGAAGACTGTCTTACTAATCCTTCTGTGTAAATAAACTTGCCTAAATGAACGCTTCTAATATCTCTAATCATAGTAAACTGAACCTGGGGCAAGTTATGGAATCTTGCTTTATACTGGCCTAAATCAAATGATTCAATTGCCTGCTCCATTGCTATAACACCATCTTCTGGTGATTCTATTATGAAGTCTGCTAATTCTGGAGAAAAAGTGATTATATCCTGAAAATCTATTATTAGTGATTTCTTTCCTTTTGTAGCTGCATCATGAAGCTGTGTTTTATAGCTTGTTTCTAGAAATTCCTTACATTTGCCTATTTGTTCATGAACATCCATAAAAAAATGAAAGAAAAGAAGTTTAAAATCTTTATTGCTATGGTATATAGGTTTTATTTATAATTGTATTCCCCTATTTGAACATTTATTTTAAGGGGGACATATAAATAATTTTTATTATAACTACTTTTTACTGTTTGAAACTATTATTGGCAGACGCAGACATCTCCTTCTGTTTTTATTATTGCTCCTGTTGAATCGAAGGTAGGTATCCATTTATTGATTACTCCCTTATTATGTTTATTCCATTCACTAATGGTTATATTTCCTGCTGAATCACGAGTATATTTGATTGTTTCATCAATTATTCCATCACTATTAACATCTAAATCTATTTTTTTTATTCTTCCTGCTGAATCACGAGTATATTGGTATATATAATCAATTACTTCATCACCATTAACATCCCATTCTTCTTTTATTACTCTTCCTGCTAAATCACGCGTATAATTAGTTACTGTATCAACTCGTTCATCATAATAACTAGTTACTGTATCCATTACTGTAGTATTATAACTTACTTCTTCACTTTCTCTTTGAGAATTTTGAGAGCAAGATGACAAACTCAAAATAGAAGCTCCCATGCTCAATGCCTGTGCTCCTAAAACTATTCCTGCTAATGTTTTTCTTGCAATTGAACCTAAACTTGTTTGAGTTGTTCTCATTTTGTTTTATCTATATTTTACTTATTACTAAAAAGTTATAAATGTATTGGTTTGAGACTTTCTCTTTCTAAAGAAAAAATAATAAAAAGCAAAACTTTTCAAATATTCAACAAATTGGACACTTCGAAAATGAGAAACTTAAAAAGAAAAAAACTACTTTACGTTTTTCAAAACCTTAACTAATAAAGCAACTGCTTCTCTTAATTTTACTTCTGATTTTGTTCCTGTACAGACTATTTTTCCATTGCTGAACAATAAGAAGGTTGCATGGGTTCCTTTTAATTTGAAAACTAAACCTGGGAATTGCTCTGGTTCGTATTCTGTGTTTTCTAATTTTAATGCAAGCTCATTCAAATTTAAGTCCATTCTTATGTTACCTGAAGCAACCATGTTTTGGACACTTATTTGTGGTTTGATTTTAATTCTAATATTTATCTTTTGCAAATTCTTTATTATTTGCTGGATGCTTTCTTTTACTTTTGTTAGTGATTTAGCTCCTGTACAGACTACATTTCCTGATGAAAAGATTAAAGCTGATGTCTTTGGTTCTTTTATCCTCATTACTAATCCTGGAAACTGCTCTGGATTGTATTCTGTATTTGGAAGAACTTCTGCTAATCTTATTAATGGAATATCGTGCTTTAAATCTGTTGTAGCTACAATATTCTGAATTTTGATTTCTGTTCTATGTTTATTCATTGTTAAATACCCCCTCTTGTTTATAAACAACTTAAAAAAAGATTTATAAAGGTATTTAAAAGGATGTTTTAATCTTCGAGGGGTTAATTTGAATAGAAATCTTTATATATATGGAGTATACATGGTATATATGGTACAAGCAATGATAGATATAAATGAAAAGGCGAATCAAGTTCTTAATATAATTAAAGCGAAATATAATCTAAAAGACAAATCAGAGGCAATAAATATTATGGCAAAAAAATATGAAGAAAACTGCTTAGAGCCTGAATTAAGGCCGGAATATGTTGAAAGATTAAATAAGTTAGAAAAAGAAAAAGGAATTCCTTTTAGAAATATGGCTGAATTAAGAAAAATTATTGAAGGCTGAAACTAATGCATAATTATGAAATAATTCCTACTTTACGAGAAATTTTTAATAAACTTTCAAAAAAAGACAAAAGTTTATATGAACAAGTGCTAAATAAGATTGAAGAAATATTAAATAATTCTGATATTGAACATTATAAAAATTTAAGATATGATTTAAAGGATAGAAAAAGAGTTCATGTTGGACCTTTTGTTTTAGCCTTTAAATTTATTAAGGAAGAAAACAAAATTATATTTTTAGATTTTCAACATCATGACAAAATATATGAAGATTAAACCTGAATACTTAAAGAAACTTGAGAAAATAAGAAAAGGGAAATACTTCAGTTATGATTCTATGGAAGAATTTATTGAGAAACTTGAAAAATAGTTACTTTACAAAAAGTATTAACCAGATACTAATACATATTGTAATTACTGCTAAAATTATTAATATTATATTGCTTATTTTGTTAAACTTTTTTGCAAATTCTTCATTTCCTGTTTCTTTCCAAAACTTATAATCTGGACTTGTAGTAACTAAATTATTCTTATTATAATCAAGATTTAAGCGATAAATTCCTATTAAAAAAAGACATATTCCTATGGTAAAAAGAATTATTTCAGTGCTTGGCTTATTTTGGTTATACTCAAATATCAAGAAAATTAAAAGCGAGATTACTAAAATTTTAAAAACCCAATATTTTTTCCAATGTTCTAAATGTGATTTGAGATAAAATTCGAGTACACTTTTATTTCTTGTATCTTTATTTTTTACACCTAAAGTACTTAATTTTTTTGCTAATATATAAATGAGGATTATTGATATTAAAATAATAAAAAATATTGAAACTAAAATTTCTAAACTTAAGGTAAATTTCATTTAAATTATATTGTTTAATATCTTTTAAGTTTTTCTTACTTTACAACATTCAATCCAATCTCAAAGTCTTCTTCTTTTACTTTGAACTTGTCTAAATGCTTTTTGCCTTCTAGTTTTGATAACTTTTTTGCATTTGTTTCTTTATAATACTTAAATTAAACTAAATGTTAATAATAGTTACCCTAAAGTTAAACTCCATATTAATAATAGTAAGGTTTATAAATAGGCAGATTATAAAAATTTCATGGTAGAGTATATTGAAAGAGAGATAAAAAAACAATTTGACAAGCTTAAAGAAATTTATCCTATAATTGCTTTAGTTGGACCAAGACAATCAGGTAAAACAACTTTCTTAAAGGAGCAGGCAAAAAATCTGAAATCAAATTATGTTCTTTTTGATGACCCTGATGCAAGAAATTTATTTGAAGAAGATATAAAGAAATTTGAAAAGCAATATGTAGAAGGCAATGAAATAACAATTTTAGATGAGGTTCATTATTGCAAAGAAGCAGGAAAAAATTTAAAGTATTTAGCAGATAAAAACTATAAACTTTGGGTTACTTCTTCATCTGAATTAATTTTGGGAAAGCTTGTTTTATCCTATCTTGTCGGAAGAGTATCTATTTTAAGATTATATCCATTTTCGTTAAATGAATTTATCCAAGCAATGCATCAAAAAGAATTTAATAAACAAATAACAGAAAGGTTAGTCTGGGAACATTCTATTTATGGCGGTTATCCCAAAGTAATAGCTAATAGTGAAATAGAGATCAAAAAGATTATTCTAAAAGATTTATACGAAACAATGTTGTTAAAAGATATTGCTCAAAATTTTTTAATAGAAAATATAAAGTCTCTAGAGGAGTTTACAAGATATCTTTCATTATCTGTTGGTGGCTTAATATCTTATCATGAAATTTCAAAAAATATTAATCTTTCATTCCAGTCAATAAAAAAATATTTATGTGCTTTAGAAAAAAGCAATTTAATCTTCGTAGTAACTCCTTTTTTTAAAAACAAACTTAAAGAAATAACCAAACAACCAAAGATTTACTTTGTTGATTCTGGAATAAGAAATTATACTTCAAAAAAATTTGATTCTGAAATTGAAGGAGCATTGTTTGAAAATTATGTACTAAGTGAACTTATCAAAATAGGCTTGCTTCCAAAATACTGGAGAGCAAAATCGGGTTCAGAAGTCGACTTTATTATAGAAAAAGAAATAATTTTACCTATTGAAGTAAAAATGACAAATCCGGAAAAAATTGGGAGAGGACTATTATCTTTCATTAGAGAATATAAACCAAAAAAAGCATTAGTTGTATTTTACAAAGGTGAAGAAAAAAGAATAAAGAAAGAAAATTGTGAAGTAATCTTCACTAATATTTTCAATTTATCAAATTATGTAATTAGTGAATGTCTTTCAAAGAAAGCCTAAATGCTTTCTCTTTTTTAGTCAAATTTATAATTTCTTTATCTAATTCTCCTTTAATAATTGCAGGACCTATTTTTAAATAATTAACAGATGAAAACTTATCATAAAACCCTTTCTTTTTAATCAGCTCAACAAAAAAAGTTTTATCTTCTGGATAGATAACTTTAGTATATTCTTTAATTGAGCATTTTTTATTTGTTCCAAATAAAATATCAGTGTTTTTTTGTCTGGCTAATTCAATAATTTTTCCCTTTAATTCTGCTTCTTTTGCTTCTACTTCCTTTTTTAAGTTTTGCAGTTTTTAAAATTCATCAACTAGTCCATTATCGTTGTTCATGTTAATTAAGTTCTTCCTTTATTTTTTACTCTTAAAATGATTGTTAAGTTTTTTCTTAATACTATTGATTTTGTATAACTTTTCTGTTGTATTTTTATAATCTTATAATGTTAAATCCTATCTTAAATTTTATGTCTTTTACTTTAAAATCCAGCATATATTCTTTGTTATCTGGATTTTGTGAATAAATTTTAGCCCCTACTTTCTTTTTTAAATGAGTGAGGTCTAGATAGTCATCAATATTTTCTTCATTTATTGTTATTCCTAAATTAATTTTATCTGATTTTTTTAAACCACTTTCTTTCCTAAAATTTTGTATTTTTCTTATTACTTCACGCGTATAACCCTCTTTTTCTAATTCTTTTGTAAATTTTGTATCTAACTCTAGTTTGTAATCTTTTGAAGATTCTACTAGAATTTTCTTAATATTAACCTGATTTTTTAATAATGATTCTAAATTTGAAATTGCTTTTTCTGTGTCTTTATCACAAAATATTTTTAATGAGGATAAAGGCCATTTTACGCCTATTCCTACTTTGTCTCTTTCTGCTAATGCATCCTGGATTATTTTTTGAAGAATTTCCATTTGTTTTTCTAATTCTGGATTAATTAATTTTTTATCTGGCTCTGGATATTCTTCCAGGAAAATTGATTCTTTTTTATTTGAGATTTCTAAGTATAATTTTTCTGTCATGAATGGCAAAAAAGGTGCTAATAATTTTATTCCATCTAAGAAACAAATATGCAAAACAGCCTGTGTATTTTTATCATCTAAATTATCTCTAATGAATTTTCCATAACCTCTTGATAAGTCATCTATCAAGAATCTTTGCAAAGCTTCATGAGCTTTGTGAACCTGTAATTTTTCTAGGTTATCTAAAACTTGTAATTTAGTATTTTCTAATCTTGAGAGAATCCAGCGATCTTCTACTCTTAATTTAGTATACTTTTTTGATTTACAATAAGTTTGAACATAATTAGCCAGGTTCCAAACTATTTTTAATGTGTTTAAAACTTCTTTACCTACTGAATATCCAAAATTTACATTAAATTGGGGATTTTGGGAAGTGTAAATATAACGCATTACATCTGCACCCATTTTTTCAACACCATCATCAAACCAGATTGCATTTCCTGAGCTTTTATGCATTGGCTTTCCTTTTTCATCATAAACTTTTTCATAGACTAAAACTTTTTCATAAGGTGTTTTATTTTCTAATGTTATTGACATGAATAACATTGAATAAAACCATAATCTGATTTGTTCTCTCATTTCTACTATTAATTTAGCTGGGAACCATTTTTGCCAGTATTTTTTATCTGTTAAATAATTTAATGTTGAATAAGGAACAATACCTGCATCTAACCAGCAATCACCTACATCTTTTACTCTTTCAACTTCACTAGAACAAGAAGGACATTTTATTTTTATTTCATCTATCCATGGTTTATGGAATTCTGGAAGTTTGTCAACTAATTTTTTATTTACTGCTTTTTCTTTTAATTCTTTTTTGCTTCCTATTACTTCTAGATGACCACATTGACATTCATAAAACATTAAAGGCAAGCCCCAATATCTTTTTCTTGAAATTGCCCAATCCTGCATATTATCTAACCAGTCTTGCATTAATTTTGAAGCATGTTCTGGATACCAGTAAACTTTTTCTGCTTCTTTTTTCATTAAAGGACGAATTTCATCACTTGAAATAAACCATTCACTTACTAATCTGAAAACTAATTCTTCCTTGCATCTCCAGCATTTTGGATATCTGTGAAGATATTTTTTAATTTGGAATAATTTTCCTTCTTTATCTAAGGTTTCAATAACTTCTTTGTTTACTTTTTTTACATGCTTGTTTGAGAACTCTCCAAAACCATCTGCATATATTCCTGCTTCATCTAATGGAGCGATTTCTTTTAATGAATATTTTTTACCTAGTTCGTGATCTTCTTCTCCACATCCTGGAGCTACATGCAATAAACTTGTTCCTTCATCTTCGCCTACACCTTCAAATGGAATTATTTTATGCTTATTGCCTTTATTTATTGGTAGAGAATCAAAAGGTGCTTCATATTCTATGTTTACTAAATCTCTTCCTGGAAGCATGTCTAGAATTTTATGGTCTTTAAATTCTTTTAAAACTGATTCTGACATTTTTTTACCAATGTAAAAAATTTTCTTGTTTAATTTTACTTTTATGTAATCAATATTTGGATTTACTGCAACTGCCATATTAGCAGGCAAGGTCCAGGGAGTAGTTGTCCATACTAAAAGATATTCTTCTTTGTTTTTTATTTTAAAGAAAACATAAGTTGAATCATGCTCCATGTCGGTATAACCATCTAATAATTCATGATGTGATAATGATGTTCCACATCTATAACACCAGGGCATAACTCTGGTGTTTTTGTATAACCATCCTTTTTCATGGCATTTTTTTAAGAAATGCCAGATATGTTCTATATTATTATCTGTTAAAGTATAATAAGAATTATCCCAATCATTCCACTGACCTAATCTTTTTGATTGTTCTGTCTGAACTTTTGAATATTTGTCTACTCTTGCTTTGCATGCTCTTGAGAATTTATCTAGGCCATAATTTTCAATTTCTTTTTTTGAGTTAAATCCGAGTTCTTTTTCTACTTCTACTTCTACCCACAAACCCTGGCAGTCAAAACCATTTTGATATCTTTGGTCGTAGCCCTGCATTGCCTTGAATCTTTGAAATAAATCTTTGTAGGTTCTACCCCATGCATGATGGACACCCATTGGATTGTTTGCTGTAATTGGACCATCTATGAAAGAATAATGTTTTTTGCCTTGATTTTTTTTCCTTAACTTGTTGAAGATTTTATTCTTTTCCCAATAGGCTAAGATTTCTTTTTCTACTTCTATTGGATTATATGATTGCATAAGAACGAGAAATAATCAAGTTATTTAAATATTGTGCCCGGGTTGAACTGGATATTCTTCTTGGTTGATTCCTGGTCTAGGCCTTAGTTTTAAACGAAAGCTTCTTTCTAATGAATCTCTTTGCTGGTATAATTTGTTAGCTCTTGAACTTATATCTTCTAAACTTTTAAGATTTTCTATCTTTTAAATAAAATGAGAGAAGACAATAAAAAACCAGAAGGAGAATATATTTCCACATCCACCAGACGCTTTTATGGT
>JAGVYZ010000052.1:4319-20358 GCA_018303025.1 Candidatus Woesearchaeota archaeon | reverse complement strand
TTTTTGGTGTTTGTTCAGGTGTATATTCAGTTAAGCTTTTTACAAGTAATAATTCCCCTATAATTGCAAATGCCCCAACTAAAGCCCCCAGAGTCCAACTCGTTCTTCTTGTAAATCGTAACATTTCTTTTACATCTTTTCCTTTTACTGGTTCGTCATCAGATAAAGTAACTGAATATTTGATTCCAAGTCTAATTTTTTCTTTATTCATTTTTTTCTCCTACCACTTCTTTTCCTTAAGGTCTTAATTGTGAAACTCCAGTTGTATCAACCTGATAAGTAGTATCTGCTACAGGATTAAAAATCATTGGTTCATTAGCTCTTACACCCCATGTAGTTTCATAAATTCTTGCTTTACCATTAGGATTTTCAGTTACTAATCTATAATTGCCATTTTCTCTTGAAATAGAAAATGCTAATGGACCCTCTAACAAATAACCATTAACAGCAAAAGATGTAATCTCTTGTTCAGGTGTATATCTTTCAGCTAATCCATACATATTATGAGCAAACACTTGCCATACTATTGTTCCACCAATAATTAAGCCAGCCAATCCGCCAACAATTTTTCCTCTCTTCATTCCCTTTCTTTCTTGATTTATACCATGACGAACTACAACAGCATGCATGGCATCACATCTTATTTGATCATTAGGATGTGTACGCAAATATTCGATCTGTTTTGAAATAACAGGCTCTGAAAATGTCCAATGGTTAAATATCTCTTTTACTCTCATTTTTTCTCCCATCACTTCTTTTCATTTTGGTTTTCTTTTATCAAAGATTCTTTCTAAATCTTCTTTTTTGCTGAAGGTTTTTTCTTGAAAGAAAAAAGCTTCACATCATGCCTTCCATGTTAGGAGGCATTCCTCTTTGTCTCTTGCTTTCACCAGTTGCAGCTATAACATCATCAATTCTTAAAATCATTTCAGCAACTTCAGTGGCTGATTTAATTGCTTGTGTTTTTATCTTTAAAGGTTCAACTATTCCAGCTTTCCAAGCATCAATAACTTTTCCATTAAAAACATCCACGCCCTGCCATTTTCCGCCTTTAACTTCATGCTTTGATTTTAAATCAGTCAATAAATCAACAGGGTCTAATCCAGCATTTTCAGCTAATGTTCTTGGAATTATCTCAATAGCATCAGCATAAGCTAAAACAGCTAACTGCTCTTTTCCCATTAATGAATTAGCATATATCCTTAAATTTCTAGCAACTTCAACTTCAGCAGCAGCAGCTCCAGCTACAACTTTTCCATCTTTAAGAGAAGTACTAATTCCGCCTAAAGCATCCATAACAGCTCTTTCTGTTTCATCAACAACATGCTGAGTGCTTCCTCTAAGTAAAAGTGTAACAGCTTTTGCATTTTTGCATTCTCTAATATAAGTCATCTCTTCCTCATTTATCTTTACAGCTTCAACTATTCCTGCATTACCAATATCATCTTTTCCTAAATCATTAATATTATTTACAACTTTTCCATTAGTTGCTCTAGCTAATCTATCCATATCACTTTTCTTTACTCTTCTTACAGCATATATGTTATTTTTAGCTAAGAAATGTTGCACTAAATCATCTATGCCTTTCTGGCATACAACAACATTAGCGCCAGAATTTACAACTTTCTCAACCATTTTCTTTAATATTTTTTCTTCCTGGTCTAAAAATGCCTGTAATTGTGAAGGGTCAGATATTTGCACTTTAGTATCTGTCTCTGGATTTTTAATTTCCAAAGCAGCATCTAATAATGCAATCTTGGCATTTTTTACAATTCTTGGCATTGCATTATGAACTCTTTCTTTGTCTAATACTATGCCTAAAATTAATTCAGAATTTTCAACACCCTCTCCAACTTTTTTCTCAACTTTAATGTCATTATTATCAATATAGCCATTTTCCATAACTTGTTTTACAGCACTAACGCATAATTTAGCCAATAACTCTTTAGAATTTTCAGCACCTTTTCCAGTCATTGCAGTCATGGCAATATTCTTTAAAATTTCAGTGTCTTTTTCAGTTATGTTTTCAGCAATATTTTTTAAAACTAATTGTGCTTTTTCTTCAGCCATTCTATAACCTTTAGCAATAACAGTTGGATGTATATTATCATCCAATAATCTTTCTGCATTCTTCAAAAATTCACCAGCTAAAACAACAACAGTTGTAGTTCCGTCTCCAACCTCAGCTTCCTGAGTCTTAGCAACTTCTACAATCATCTTAGCAGCAGGATGCTCTACCTGCATTTCTTTTAATATAGTAACACCATCATTAGTAACAATAACATCACCTAAACTATCTACTAACATTTTATCCATTCCTTTTGGACCTAATGTAGTTCTTACTGTTTCAGCAACAGCTTTTGCAGCAGCAATATTATTTCTCTGTGCATCTTTCCCAGTAGTTCTCTGGCTGCCTTCAGGCAATATAAATATAGGTTGAAGTTGTTGTTGGTTCATTTTAATTCCTCCTTAAGAATATTAAATATGTATATCATTTTTGAATCTGCTTCCTTTAAAAAATTTTGGTTTTTCATCTTCTAAATTAATTTCTCGTTGAATGTAATCTTCTTTGTAATTCATCATATCTTCTTAATAACTCTCTATCATTTCCTCTGTTTGCAAAAGGTCTTCCATCTTCTAAATCAAGTTCAGCCATTCTAGCAGGATCAGATAAGAAAGTCATTTGAGCTGTTTTAACAGATCTATTAAAGAAATATTGTGCTATTTGTGCATTATATGGAGCTTCACTTACTCTTCCTCTTTGAGCAAAAGGTCTTCCATCTTCTAAATCAAGTTCAGCCATTCTAGCAGGATCAGATAAGAAAGTACGTTTAGCATCTTGAACAGCGTTCTCAAAATAGAATCTTGCAGAGTCAGCAGCAACAGAATCAACTATTGTTGTATATCTACTACAACACTATCAGATAAACCAGATTTTACTTCAGTATCTTTTGCTTCTTTTCCACATCCTGCAAATGCTACAATAGCAAGTGCAAGTGAACCTATTAACGCAATTCTTTTTGCTCTCATTTTTGTTCTCCCACTTAAGACTTTTTTTGTTTTCTTTCCCTAAATGTTTTCTTTCCCCTAAGGCTTTCTTTAAAAAGAAAGGCTTACTTTATAAATCTTTCTTTTATAACAACTTAATAGTGATTACATAAATTAGAAAAAATTAACCAATTATCAATTTTTGATGATCTAAATCATAAACTGGATAAACAAAATCATATTTTCTTACAGGAAGTTTACCTAGAATAGGAACAATGGTATTAGACTGATAACTTCCAGGAGCAAATAATCTTCTATCAACTAAATAAACAAAACCATTCCCTATTTTTTCATCATTAAAACCTTCAGCAGTTATTAAATGGTTTTGGTCAATTAAAGTGCCAAAATGTAATTTTACATCATCAGAAAGAATAGCATTTAGTAAAGCAATTTGTGGAACATCAGTAACAGAAACTATCCCCCCTTTGGAATATTTTGGATTTATAGTTCCATTAAAGTCAGTTCTAGAACCATGTAATAACATATTTCTTTCTTTAACTAAAAATTCCAAAAATTTCTCAGTTTCAGAAGTATTTCTCATAATTTTAATGAAAATTTACCCTATTTAAATCTTTCTATTATAACAACTAAATAGTAACTACAATAACTAAATTTATAAAGAATGATTTTATTAACATCATATGACTAAAACAATTGCAGAATTTAAACAAGATGGAACAATAGGAATTATTGGTGGTTCTGGAAAAATGGGCAATTGGGCCTTAAATTTATTTCATAGTTTAGGTTACTCTAATCTACTTTTTAATGACTTACCCAATCCAAAAACACCAGAAGAAATATTTAATGAAAAAGTATCAGAAATTAAAGAAAAAACAGGAGCAAGATTTGTTTCTAAAAAAGAACTTGCAGAATTGTCAGACCTAGTTATAGTATCAGTGCCTATAAGCGCAACATTAGGCATCATAGATGAAATAGGACCTTCAGTAAGACAAGATGCAATTTTCTCAGATTTTACTTCTGTTAAAGAAGCAAGTTGTGAAAGAATGGGTAGATATTCTCCTCATGCTATAGGAATTCATCCAATGTTTAAGGAAACAGTAAAAAAATTGAAAGGACAAAATATAGTTCTTACTCCTTATAATCAAGAAGATCCTAATTTATCATTATTAGTTAAAATGTTTAATGAAACAGGAGCAAATGTAAGAATAGTAACTCCCCAACAACATGATCAGATAGTTAGTTTTAATCAAGCAGGAGTTCATTTAGTTACCATGGCTTATGCTCTTATGATGAAAGCATATTGCAGAGAACATAATCTTGAACCAACAGATATAGCAGCATTAAATACTCCAAATTCAACAATAATGAATGCTCTTCTTGGAAGATTTTTACATACAAGAAACTATGAAATTATCTGGGGAATTCAAAATACTACTTCTTATAGTCAAAACATGAAGAATATTTTATTAGAACAAACAAAAGCTCTTACAAGTTTACTTGGAATTTCAAGAGAAGAATGTGAACGCATTAGCCATAATTTAGAACATTTGGTAGAACTTCCCCCCAAAGAAAAAAGAAACCAATTTCAAGCAAGTTTAGAAGCAGCTGCAAGGAAATTTAAATCAGGCTATTTAAGAGTAGCAAGTGCAGACAGTGATCAAATAGTAGACCTTATGGGAAATCTAGGAGTTCAGGCATATTATGACACGCATTATAAAGAAACATTAGGTCTTTTGCATGAAATAAAAGAAAGATGTTGCACAGTTGGATTATTTGAAAGGTCTACTTCAGAAACCATGATAGCTTCACCTCAATCTGAATCACATCAAATAGGTAAAATCTTAACAGGAGCATCCGATCTTTATTTTGGAATTGAAACAAACCTTGAAACAGAAAGCTTAAGAAAAGCAAGAGATTATGCAATAGAACTAAGAAGATATATATCAAAAATAATTATTCCAAGAAGAAAAGATATTCCAGAACTAGGAAATCACTCTTCTCATTATAGGGTTATGAATAATCAACTTAAAGAATTTATAGGTAAATGTGAAGAACTTGCTGAAGTGCAATCTCTACTGCCAAAAATTCCTTCGCAATAGTTATTTATCTTTTTTTGATAAACTAATATAAGGATAAGTTCCTAGAATTTTAATGATGTCATCAAATTTTAATTTCAAATCTTTTTTAATAATATCAAACGCACCTTTAACATTTTCATCTTCAGGATGCCCTTCCAAATCAATATAAAAAATATAATTTCCCTCACCATCAGGTCTTGATTGAATCATTTCAAGATTAATCTTTTTTTCAGCAAAAGCATTTAAAATATCTCTTAATAAACCAGGTCTATCTACATGAGGTTTTACTGCTATGCTTGTTCTATTGTGTGCTGCTTTTTCTGCAGATTCCTTGCTTATCACCACAAACATTGTTTTATTTAATTCCTTATTAGAAATATTTCTTTTTATTACATTTAGACCATATCGTTTTGCACCCAAGCTAGGTCCTATTGCAGCTATCCCAATTAAATGATTATCTGCTATTAATTTCATAGCAGTGGCAGTACTTTCTACTTTCTCTATTTTTACATCAGCATAATTTTTATGGATATAATAAGAACATTGAGCAAGTGCCTGAGGATGAGATATAATTTTTTCTATTTTTTGTGTTTCAGGCAAAATAACTAAGCTTTGTTCAATAGGGATTATTATAGCTTGTTTGATTTTAATCCTGGATTTGTATAAACAGTCTAGTGTCTCCATAACATGTCCATTAAGAATATTTTCAATAGGAACTATTCCTTCTTTAATTTCTTCCTTTTCAATAGCTTCAAAAATTTCAGTGATGGTTATATAAAAAAAGGGCTCACAGTCAGGCATATATTTCATTGCAGCCATTTCAGTAAATGTTCCAGAGGGTCCCAAAATTCCTAGTTTTTTATTCATATTTCCTCATTATGAGTATATCAGTCCAAATAATGGTTATTTAAATATTCTGTTTTTTAAATAATAAAATTTGCCCCAATAGACCTCCTTTTTATTGAACTTTTAATTATTTCCAAAACAAGTTTTTCTTCTGAAGATAAATTATTTTTTAAGCTAATCTTTGTTTTTAAAGATTCAAGGTCTTTATATTTCTTAATAGGACCAAGATTGTTCCAAAAAATATTCTTAATTCTCGAGTCAATTAAAGAATTTCCAATAACAGTTAAATTATCTTCTTTTGGCAGAGTAATATTAGCAGCAGCATTTTCACCAGCAATTTTTCCGAAAACAAGTGCTTCTGAAATAGCAAAGCCACCAATTCTATTAGCACCATGCAGTCCAGTAGTTACTTCACCTGCAGCATAAACTCCTTCTTGATTAGTCTCGCTTTTGCTATTAATTTTTATTCCTCCAATAGAATAATGAAAAGCAGGATGTATTTCAAATTTTTTAACTTCATTTAATTTTTTATTTTTAAAAATCCACCCAAATTCGTTTTCTTTTTTATATCTCTCAAAATAATCATCAGAAAGATTAGATATATCCATATAAATTTTTGATTTTAAAGACTGAGTATAAAACTCATTTACCATTTTTGGAAATAAAGAATGAAAGGTATTATTTATCAAAGCATCTTTAATTTCTTTGCTTAAAAATTCTTTTCCTTTATTGTCAGCATATTTCCCTTTTTGAAGTATTTCTCCGGAAATTAAAGATGTAGAAAGATTTTTGTCTATTATTAGAAATGGATGAAACATATTAAACTCTAAATTTTCAAGAGCTATGCCTGCTTCTAAAGATAAAGCTAAAATGTTGGGCATAGAATCATAAGAATAGCCAGTAGTATATTTATACAAGCTAGTAAGTCCGCCAGAAGCAATAATTATTTTACTGGCAATTAAATTTATTCTTTCATTTCCATGATAAACTACTGCACCTTTTATTATTCCTTCTTGATTCACTAAGTATTTTTCAACAAAGCCATTTATTCTTTCTCCGCCAAGGCTAATAAATTTTTTTTCAAAAATATTGATAATATTAGTGCCGCTTAAGCAAGGAATATAGCCAATATTTGATTTTTTAAGCGGAATTTCAAGTTCCTTTAAAATTGAAATAGAATGTTTATGGTTCTCGCTAAAAGTTTTAAGAATTTCTGGATCGCTTAAATGATTCCCTGCATTCCAGATTTTTTCTTTTATCTCTTTCTCAGAACAATCCATAATATTCCAAGGAGATATCCTAGAATTAGAAATAATGGGGCTTACAATTATGCATTTTTTTATCTCTTTTTTAGAGGTAGAAAAGTTTTTTAGAAAACTTATTCCTGCTTCCAATCCAGCAGCACCAGAACCTATAATCAAGCAAAAAGTCTTTATAGTTTTCATTTTGATAGTTTATTAAGGATTTCAACAGCTTTTTTAAGAATTTCATCTTTATTTGCAAAAGATATTCTGAAATGAGTTTCATTTTGTGAAAATACACTTCCAGGAACAATAAGCAGGCAATTATTTATACAATCTTGAACAAATTTTTCCTTGTCATAAGGATATTTGATAAAAGCATAAAAAGCACCCTCTGGTTTCATTAGTTTATAATTATCCTTTAATCCATTATAAACAATATCTCTTTTAGTTTTATAATCTTCAATATGTTTTGAAATATCAACATCAAAAGCTCTTATTGCAGCATATTGAAATGGTGTTGGTGCACATACAAAATTAAATTGCTGAACCTTTACAGCATCGCTTATAATTTCTTTTGGACCACAACAATAACCAACTCTCCATCCAGCCATTGCACAGGATTTTGAAAAACCATTTATAGTAATTGTATTTTTATATATGCTACCTATGCTAAAATGCTTTTTTTCATAACAAAATTTTTCATAAATTTCATCAGAGATTATTAGAAGATTATGTTTTTCAGCTATTTCAGCAATTTCTCTTAAATCCTCTTCATCGTATACTTTTCCACTTGGATTATTTGGTGAATTTATTATAATTGCTTTTGTTTTTTTAGTTATCTTAGCTTCAAAATCATTTAAATCAGGAGAAAAACCTTTTTTTGTCTTTACAAATATAGGCTTACCAGAATTTTGGATTATAAGTTCTTTGTAAGAAACAAAATAAGGGTCAAAAAGAATAATCTCATCATTTTCATTTATTATTGTTTTAAGTATAACTGAAAGAGCCCCAGAAGCAGCAGAAGTAACTATAATCTCATTAAGTTCTACATCTATATTATTTTCTTGAATTAATTTATTTTTTATTTTTTCTTTTAATTCAGGTATTCCTGTTGTAGACGCATATTTGTTAAATCCTTGATTTATGGCTTTTATCGCTTCTTGTTTAATTTCCTCCGGAACATCAAAATCAGGCATTCCTAAAGATAAGTCAATAGGGTTTTTCATTTTAGAAGCCATTTCAAACATTGTTCTTACCCCGCTTACATTCATTTGTTTAACTTGGTAATTTATCATGATTATTAATATTTAATGTTTATTAAATAATTTACTATATTAAATCTCCTTTGCAATAAGCAAAAGTTCTTCTTTCATTTGCTTGTCTACAAGTATAGGTATAAATGTTTCTTCAGCAAGTAATTTCTCTCCATTCTTAAAAACACCAATAATATCATCTTTATTAATTGTTTTAAATGCATGTAAACTTTTATCAGGTGTAAAATTTTCCTTGTCTGCAATGTCAATCTTCCCAATAATCTTGTATTTCTTAGGTTCAATAGATTTTCTCTCCCCTTCAATAACATTAAGAGCAATTAAGAAATTTTTAGAAATTTCTTTTGCATTTTCTTTAGCTTCTTTGTTTTCATGTTGACCGCATTCAACTCCAAATCTCAAGCTTTTAGTTCCATTGCATTCATCCAAGCTAGAACCCTTAAGCACTTTTCCAAGAGTAACATAATTTTTTACTCCAATTGATTTAGCAAGATTGTAATGTTCAGGTAAATCTACACTAACCAAAAGAAATGGCTCTGTTTCTTCACTTGAAGAATGAATATCCAAAATAAAATCACAATCATAAATATATTTGGACAATTCAAAAGCTGTTCTTTCTTCAAGTTTCCCTTTATCATTTCCAGGAAATACCCTGTTTAAATTAATTTCAAGATATCTTTTATTTTCTTTATACGCTTCTATATTTGCTCTAATTAAAATAACAGTTCCTTTTAATTTAAACTTTTTAATATTTTCAAGAGCTTCAAGACCGCAGATTTCATTTCCATGAACAATGCTCATAATACAAACCTTAGGTTTCCCTTTTCCTATAATTTCAATTCTTTCCATTTTATATAGATGTTAGTTCTACAATTCCAGGAATTCCTGATCTTGAATAAGTATCTAAAATTATATCTGCAGGACTTTTTCTGTCCATTAATCGTCTATCCAAAGGTTCTAAATAAACTTCTTCTCCCAATCCTCTTTGAGTTAATCCTTCTCTACTAACATCAAGAACACCTTTAATCAAATCAAAAATTCCAGTACCATCATAACTAGCATTAAGCCCATATTTAATAGCATTTATCCTTGCAGTTCTAGCATCTTCTAAACTAAATCTGCTTAAGGCTTTTTGAAGACCGCTTAAATTTTCAATTAAACCTAATGCCAATGCAGGAACAACTATTTGTTCACCTGGAAGCTGCTGAGCACAGCATCTTAATTCAACAGTCCCATATTCTGCTTTTAGCCTTGCTTCATACCATGAAAAACTATCGTGAGCAAGAACATCAATAAAATCAATAGGAATTGTTTTAACAGTTCCACCATCTATTAAACGAACTTGTCCAGTAGCATCATAAATTTTTCTGTTTATAGCACCTGGTTCTGCAACAGTTATATTACCTGTTCTAACAGGTTCTCCCAAATTTTTTGCACCAATAACTTCATAATAATGAACTTCTCCATTTTCCACACGTGCAGTCAAAACAGGTTCAAAACTTAATTGCTGTTTAATATAATCATCCAAATCATTAAAAATTCTTTCAGGAATTCCTTTTCTAAATTTATCTTGAGAAACATTAACTACCCAATCCCAAAAAATTTGACGAGAATCTTTATATCTTAAACCCCTTCCATTTAACCATATGGGAGAATTACCCATTAAGGCAATTATAACAGGACTAGCTAAATTCAATAGATTAACAGATTCAATTGCTTCTCTTTTATTTTTTACACCTATATGAACTTGGTTTGATGCATTAATAGTATGAAAATGAACATCAGTAACATTTTCCAAAAAAGAACAATGTTCTCTTGTCCAAAATCTTTGTTCCAATGTCCTATATCTTCCCTTTTCAGCAACAATATCTCTTCCAGGATTAGTAACAGGCTGAATGCCATAACCTAAAATCAAAAAACCATTTTCATCTAACCTTTTAGATAAATAACTTAAATTAGTTCTAAGATCTTGTTCTGCTTCATGCAAATTTTGAGATACAGGATAATTTACTTCTAAAGTACCTGTTCCAAAGTCAGTTGTTACCTTAAATGGTCTACCATCAACATTTTTAGACACAGCAGAAACCCTGCCTGTTTGATGATCTCTTTGTTCTTCCCATCCATCAGCAATAAGAGACATAAATACTTTTTGTATATCTTCTCTAGATAAAGAATGAAAATCAGATTTTCTAACTACCGGATATTCTTCTTCAGACCCAACTGTTCTAGTTGAACGCATATTCCCCGTGTAGAGTTCATGTATATCCATCATTTTTTTGATAGAAAATTGGTTTAATTAAAAAAGTTTTTAAAAAAACTAAAAAATACCTTGTTTTTAGAAAATAATATTTTCTTCATAAATTTATTACAAAATGAGTCTTTTTAAAACTTTTCTTTTAAAATATTAGAATATAATTAAAAAAAAGATTAGCAGAAACTTTTATTAACAATCTAATACATATTTTACAGTAATGATTACAGCTAATGAAAAGGGTGAAATAAAGGATAGTTTAGGAAAAACAGTCTTAAAGCAAAGAGGAAAATTAGAATTTCAAAAAGTTTATACAGCAATTAGGGAATGGTTTAATGCAAACAATTATGATACAACTGAAAAAGATTACACCCAAACAATAAGACCTCATGGAGATGAGTATAAATTAAGAATCATAGGTGATAAAGATGTTAATTCTTATGTAAATTTCAATATAGAAATAAATGTTTTTGCACCAGAAATAAAAAAAGATACAGGTAATATGCGAATGTCAATTGAACCTTCCTTAATATTAGATTATAGAGGTTATTTTGACAAAAATAAGTTTACAAGATTCTTAAAATATGTTTATAACAATTATATAATTTATAGAAAAATAAAAACATATTATGAAGCAAAAGTGTATATAGAATATCTGGATTTGTGCACAAAAATAAAAGAGGCAATGAATCAATATGACTGAACCAGTACTTTTAAGCCCAACCCCACCGCCTTATTTTGAGAAAGATGATTTTTTCAAAAAAGAATATGATCTTCTTCCCTCAAGTTTAATAAAAATAAAATATACAGGCGCAGCTGATTTAACAAATTTCTATAAATATACTAAATACTGGTTAGAAGATAATGGTTTTGTCAATGAAAGAAATGAAGCAATGTTAGAAACAAGATATTCAGAAAGAACAAACCCAGATGGAAGTAAAACAACAGAATTCAGGTGGGAGACATATAAAGATAATGATAGTTTTTTCAGATATAAAGTAGGAATTTTTTTCTTTATTATGAATGCAAAAGATGTTGAGGTCCAGTGGGGAGATGTAAAAAGAAACTTAACAAAAGCAATTTTTGAAATAAGGATGAGTGGAAGCTTATTATTAGACCCAGAAGATAAATTAAAAGATTATAATTTCATAAAAAGATGGTACTACAGAAATGTTATGAGAAAAGCATTAAATTACCATAAAGCATACTGGTTTAATAAACTATATGAGTTGCAGGAAGCAATGAAGAAGTTTTTAAAAGAAAATTCATTTTAGAAATATTTAATAACAAAGGAGAATAAACAAAAGAATGGTTCATACATTACCAATAGGATACAAAAGAACAGTTTCTCATACCGGTATTTTTGATTTAAAAGAAGTTTACAAAATAATGAAAAGCAGATTCATAAATTTAAATTATGATCTTCAGGAAATTACTTATGACAACACAGTAAAAGAAAAAACATCAGCAATACTAAAATGGCAGTCCTGGAAAAAAGTAGATGATTATTCTCAGAGAATGATGAAACTATTAATAAAATTAACCAATGACCGAGATGTCTTAAAAAACAAGAAACAAATGGTTGATGGCTCAATTTCAATAACAATAGAAGGTTTCATAATCCAGGATTATGACGGAAGATGGGAAAGAAATATAGCATTAACTTTAATGCGTTCAATGTATGACAAGTTCATAGCAAAAGACAAATATGCTAAGTATACAGAAGAAATAAAAGAAGATGCAAATATGGTCTTAGATGATGTCCAGTCTTTCTTAAAAACTAATGATTAATATTTTAAATTATTTTTATTTTTGTACCATAACACAATTATAAATTCTATTGCTAATAATAAAGCAAATTCACAAAGTACACTCGCAAACTGAATTTCAAAAGCAGGTAAAAATAATAAAAATATAACAGTAGGTACAGTAAATATAAACATTCCTAACATGCATAAATGAATTAATCTTCTTTCAAATTTAGATTTAGCCCTTGATGAAATAAAGTAAAATAAAATTATAGCCCCAACTATATACATTAAATAATATAAACCGAAAAACTTTCCTAATAACCCTAAACCAGGATATTGTATAAAAATAGTTTTACAAAACCCGGATTCTTTAAGATAATTTGAAAGTATAAACATTAATATAAAAAATAAGGCAGGGATATACATAAAAGCATGCCAATACCATTTTATTTTTTTTCTTAATAAAATCAATGCATAAGTTATAGCTAATCCAGGCAGAATAGCAATAGTAACTAATGCCAGTTTAGTAAAAATATTAAGTCCAGTAGTACAAATTAAAAATTCATTTAACTGGTAAATTCCTAGTAAAAATGAGATTAATGCAATAATCCTGTTAAGGTTATCTTTTGGATTTTTTAACAGGAAAAATAGGGATAATAAAAACTCAATTACAAATGTTGATAATGAAATATATGGTGCAAAACACATTTTAAATCTAAATTTTTCCAGTATTTAACTTTTATCTGTTATAAAATTATTAATGTTTCTACGCAAAAATAGTAATAGAAACATTTATATATCAACACTCTTTTTAACAATTAACCCGCCACGAGAAGGCTCATCGGAGTTCGGGATTACCCATACTATGATGCATGGGAGTTAGTGCTGCGGGTTACATTATAATCAAAAAAAATAATTCAAGGACAAGTCATGTTTCACGATTTACTTATCATAAAAAAGTATGTATTTAACATAGTTAGAATTAAATAAAAATTATGAATAAATAAAGCGGGTTCATGAAGGTTTGCAGGTTCATAAAAGGTGCAACCCTTATTGCTTGTTCTCAGGAATTTAAAACAGCGAGGTAAAAATGGCAAAAATAAGTTTAGTAAGTGCAAAATATATAGTTCATGTTAGCATCTCAATTGAAGGTGCAGTAGACAAACCAGATGTTATTGGGGCAATATTCGGCCAGACAGAAGGTCTTTTAGGTTCTGAATTAGAATTAAGAGAACTCCAAAGATCAGGAAGAATAGGCAGAATAGAAGTTAATTTAGACGTAAAAATGGGCAAGTCTAATGGTTCTATAATTATACCCAGTTCTCTAGATAAAGTTGAAACAGTAATTATAGCAGCTGCTTTAGAGACAATTCAAAGAATAGGTCCTTGTAATTCTAAAGTTAGAGTAGAAAGCATAGAAGATGTAAGAATCTCAAAAAGAGACCAGGTAATATCTAGAGCTCAGGAATTATTAAGAGAATTAACAGGAAAAGTATTGCCTGATTCTCAGGAATTAGCAGACTTAGTCTCTCAATCTGTTCGAGTTATGGAAATAACAGAATATGGTAGAGACAGGCTTCCAGCAGGCCCTGGAATTGATGAAGCAGAAGAAGTTGTTTTAGTAGAAGGAAGAGCAGATGTCTTAAATTTATTAAAGCATGGCTTCAAGAATGTAGTTGCAGTAGGTGGTACAAATATACCAGAATCAATCCATGGTTTAGCCAGAGAAAAAACATTAACATTATTTGTTGATGGAGATAGAGGTGGAGATTTGATATTAAAGGGATTGTTAAATGCAGGTATAGAAATAGACTTTGTAACTAGAGCTCCTGATGGAAAAGAAGTAGAAGAAATAACAAAAAAAGAAATCCATAAAGCACTAAGAAGCAAAGTAGCAGTAGAACAAATTAAATTTGAAGTAAACCCAGATTCTATAAGTTCTTCAAATTTAAAGCAAGTTCAATTGCAGCATGAAAAAGACATGCCTAAAGAAGCATTATCAAGACCAGTTGCAGTAGAGCAACGTTCTTATCAAGACAGGCAGGAAAGAAGTCCTGAAAGACCATATCAAAATAATAACAGAAATGGCTCTTATCCTGATAGAAATGAAAGAAGCCCTCCTTTTAGACCAAGACCAGTATCTGCAAGACCTGCTTTAGACAAGAAAAAATTAAAGACATTAGCAGATGACTTGGTTGGTTCAAGAGCAGCTTTATTGTTGAATGAAACTCTAGAAACATTAGGTAAAGTTCCTTTATCTGAACTATTGCCCACATTAAAAAGCTTGAATAATGTCCATGCAATTATTATAGATGGCACAATTGACAAAAGCATTGTAATAAATGCAGAAAGGTCAAATGTCAAATATTTAATAGGCAATGACATGACAGTAAGAAAGCAAGAAACTAGAATTGAGCTTTTAACAAATAAAGAATTATAAATACCTTTAAATCTTTTTCTTTATTCTTTTTTTAATGTCTAGATTTAGATTGCAATTAACTCAACCGCAAATAGAAATACTTTCACAATTTGAACCATATGAACCCCGTAGAACACCCGGTTATTATGAATCATTGGATATTGCTTTGATTTACTCTCAAAATTATGATTTTAATGAAAGACAACTTAGAAGATTATATGGTATAGTAAGTAATGTAAGAGGAACAGGAATAGAACATGGCCATCAAAAAGGAGTAATTAGTTTTTATTTTATTCCAACGATAATTTTAACCAATGTTAAACAAGCTATAGATTCAAAATCATTTGAAATATCTTTTGAGGATTCAGATTTGAATGTTTTAAGAGCAGTATATAAAAGAAGTTTAGAGCTTGGTAAATTATGTGGAAGATATTGTAATCCTGAATTTCATGAAAATGAAATAGCAAAACAATGTAAAATAAATCCACTTGAAGCAAAGGAAAGTTTAGACAGATTAATAGGATTGCTACAATTATCATTAATAAGAGAAAAAACCGGTAGAGAGTTTACTATTTATTATCATAAACGAAGATGGTTTTTGCCAAGAGCAAGATTAGAAGATGCAGAAAAAATTTTAGGAATAAAATGATTTAATTAATCTCTATGTTTAAAAAAATTCATTATCCTTCCATAAATTGCTACAACATCATTTCTAAAGAGTTGAAAAGCTAAGGAGGTTCTTAACCGATAAGGCATATTTCCATTAGAAAGGTTTGCAAAATCTCCCCTTGATATTTGTATTTCTCCTTTAAAGGGCGCATCACTAAGTTCAGAAATTCTTCCGGCAGATAACGTTACTCTATCACCATTAATTTCCGCATAACCACTATCAAGAACACCTCTTGCATCTTCTGTATAATGAACTACAAATTTTATTCCATCTCTTGATAAACAAATATCGCCCTCAGCATAACCTCTACTATTATTTCTATTTACATTTGCACTATAAGTTCCTTTATCTGCAACTTGCTGTAATACTTGTGATACATGCCAAGTAGCTGCAAGTAATGGAAGAATTACTCTAGTATTTTCAGGCGTATCTTCTTCTGTTGCTGCTTGCATAGGATTTTTCATTCTCGCTTCTTGAGGTCGAACATATAATCTTATTGC
>JAGVYZ010000052.1:0-4290 GCA_018303025.1 Candidatus Woesearchaeota archaeon | reverse complement strand
ATTTTCATCAGCAGGAACACTAACACAAATAAAAGGAGCAGAAGTCAATAAATCAACTATAGTATCTAAACTGAATTTATCTTTTTCTCTAATTGTTCTAGGTATATCAATGCTCATCTTAAACTCAAATAAATACATTTTATAAATATTTGTTTTTATTAATTACTTTAAAATAGTATAGAAAGTGACACGCCAAAAGGTGGAAAATAAAACTAAGAAACAATTTGGCCTTGAAACATTCTCAGCTCTGCTACCCTGTAAGCGCCAATTGATGAATTTAAAGCTGCTCCATTCCTGGCCTGACTTAGTTCATCCAAAAACCGACCGAACAGGACAAAGCGTCTTAGTTTGAATCAAGATTACTCCTCAATTCTATCCTCGCCCTTCCGGCTTCGACCCCGCCTAAAGTCCGTTTGCGGTTACAGGAATAGGACTAAATTCCCAGCCTAGTCAATAATATCAAGAAATAGATAGTTAAAAATGTTTTGTTTTTATCTTCTTCTCTTAACTTTAGATCTTAAAAGTCTTATAAGTTTTCTAACCTTAGAATCCTTAGATTTGTTACTTGGTTTTCTACCTTTTGCTTTTATCACTCTTTTTTTCATAATGTATCACTTAAATTTGGACTCGGTGAAAAAGTGCCTTAAACTTTACTGAGTCAATCTTAACCTAATCAGCAGTTTTAAAGGTTATCTTCCTCGCGCCATAATTTAGCTTAACACATGTAGGTTTCGTTCAATGAGTTATAGTCCAATCATTGAATTAATAGCTGAACACATATCAGAGGCTTAATGGGCACACCCTTTTCAGAGCAACCGAACTGTCCTTTGATATCAAAATGAGAAATATCTAACTATTTAAGGAATTCTAACCATTAATGTATAGTATCAAAAACAAATAATTTGCCCCTTTTTTATTTTCTACTTCTTAGTTGCCACAACAACAGCAACTTTTTTTAGCACTTATCTTTGAAGTTTTTTTAGTCTCTTTTTTCTTTGCCATATAAAAATCCCCCTTAATTTCTTGATAAACTTTATTTCTTTTTATAAATCTTTCTCATAGAAACCATTATTAATTTTCCTTTTTTAAAAAATATATGAAAAAACAAGATTACAAACCATATCTAGCTGGTTTTATTCTAGGATTAATAGCTATCATGGCATTTACATTATTTTTTAATCCAATTATTGCTCCAATTATTTTATTATTTGCAATTCTAATGTTTAGTTGGAATAAGTGGTTTTAAAAAAAAGAAAAAATTAATTAACAATTAAAGTTCCTTTCATTTCTTTATGTCCTTCTCCACAAGGCACATTGCAAAAGAATGTAAACACGCCTGTTTTGTCAGCTACAAAAGTTACAGTAACTTCTTCTCCAGGATTTAATTTTTCATCAATATTAAACTCATTTATCTTAAATCCATGTACCACATCTACACTTTTCAAGTTTAATTTTACAGTATCTCCTTTCTTTACACTAATTGTATCAGGAATAAACTCCCATTGCTTCGCTACAACATTAAATTCTTTTATAGAATCAGTTGGTGTATCAAGTGTACTATCAGAAGTAATAACAGCAGCTGTATTAATATTTCCAGTACTAGCTTTATTTCCACATCCAACTACCAACAACAACCCAATTACCAAAATAACCCAAAAATATTTCATTTTAGCCTCCTTTAAAATTTTAAAAGTCCATTAACAACAATATTTAACATAATTTTCTAGATTATAAATCTTTCCCAGATATTTATTTAAATTAAATAAGATTAAGATATTTATGTCACCATTAATAATTTCTTTATTCTTTGCAATAATCTCTCCTTTTATTTGGGGTTTCATGAATTTAATAGACAAATTCATCATTTCTCATAGAGTAAAAAATGTGCAAAGTTTTGCTTTTATTGCAGCATTTATAAATTTTTTATCAGGAATAGTCCTAGCTTTGTTTCTAAGTTGGAATTATAATCTAAAAGATTTATTTCCTTCGCTAATTTCAGGGATAATAATGGGTACGCAATTTTATATATATTATTTAATTGTTGAAAAAGAAGACTCTTCAAATTATGTTAGTTTAATTTATTCTTACCCCCTAGTTGTTGGTTTATTATCTTATTTCTTCCTGAATGAAAAATTACCATTAATAGCATATTTTGGCATGATTTTAATTATTTTAGGAATAACATTATTATCTTTAAAATCAAACAAGCTAAAAATAAAAATATTTTCATGGATGATGCTTTATATGATAATCTCAACAGCAGTTTACGAATTCTTCATTAAAATGTCAACAAATAATCTTCCCGAATTGAATGGTTTGGCAATAACAATAGGAATCTGCGGTTTAGTAGCTCTTCCCTTAGCATTAAATAAAAAGATAAGAAAGGGGATTTCAAAAGAGTTTAAGCATATACCCTGGGCTTTGTTTAGTGAAGCTTTAACTTTTTTAGGAATTTTAACAACTTATTATGCAATGACAGGTCTTCCAGCAACAATAGTTTCATCAATAGCAGCAATTCAGCCATTAGCAGTATTATTCATGGAAAAAGTATTTCATTTTTTTAACATAAAAATAGCAGTTAACCCAAGTATAAGAAAAAGACTATTACCAATCTCTTTAATTGTCTTAGGAGTTATTTTGTTATATGCTTTTGGGTTATAGAAACAAATATTAACCATTATTTACTTAAAATTAAATGGCAAAATTAAAAGAAATAGTTTCTTTCCTGGACGAATATTTAGCAATAAATGAAGTAAAAGACACTTCTTGGAATGGCTTGCAATTTCAAGGCAAAGAAGAAGTAAAAAAAATAGTTTGTTTAGTAGATGCAGGAATAGAGCCTTTCAAAATAGCAATAGATAAAAAAGCAGATTTAATCATAGTTCATCATGGGCATTTCTGGAAAGGAGCAAATCCTTCTATTGTAAATGAAACTAAAGAAAGAATAGATTTATTGTATAAAAATAATGTTTCACTTTATGTTTCTCATCTTCCATTAGACAGGCATAAAGAAATAGGAAATAATGCATTATTGTTAAAACTGTTAAATGCAAAAATAAAAGAAGAATTTTTATTTGAAGAAGGAATTAATATCTCTTACATAGGCGAAACAGAAAAAGAATGGTCAATAAGTGAAATTGAATCCATATTAAAAGAGAAACTAAAAGCAAAACCAATAGTTTTACCTTTTGGCAAAGCAAAAATAAAAAGAATAGCTGTCTGTTCTGGCGGAGGCTCTTATGCAGATTTCTTCGAAGCATTGTCAAAAAAAGCAGATATTTTTATTACAGGAGATTCATCAGACTATTACCAAACAGCTAAAGATTCCAAAATAAATGTAATCTTTGCAGGCCATCATGCAACAGAAATTATAGGAGTAAGTGCTCTCTCAGTTTTATTAAGAAATAAGTTCAAAATAGAATCTGAATTTATAGATATTCCTACTTGTTTATAGATTTTAAAGAATTTAATTAAAATTTTTACCTTAATAAACCTTAAATAAAAGATAATTATAAAGAAAGCAAGATGGTAAACCTTCAAAACTTAAATTCAGCATTAGACTCATTATCTGTTTCTAAAGATGACATGGCAGTAGAATTAAGTGTAATGCCCAGCATAAATACTTTCATTAAGCAATCAAAATCAGAAATTGAAAGAATTATGGAGCAGCCAGCAAATATTCACAATCAAAATAACTTAGAGGACTTAAGAGCATTAATAGGAAATTTAGAAACAGTAAAAAATAATATTCTTAATGGAAGAAACAAGCAAGCTTCATTATTATTGAATCAAGCAATAAAAAAAGCAGAGAAAATTAGAATATAAAAGAGAGGTGAAATTATGCAAGGAATAAATTATTTACAATCAGCTTTTGCAGCATTAGCACAAACAGATAAACCAATAGTTCAAACAGATGTTTTAATTAATTTAGATAAATTTTTAGCAGAAGTAAAAATTCTTCGAAGAACAGCAGATAATAAAATCAGAAGTCAATTAGACACATTAATTATTCAAATAGGCCTTATTAAATCAGCTATTCGTGGTAAAAATTATGAAAAAGCAAAAAAAGATTTAGATATAGTAATGAAAGAAGTAGAAAATATTTAAATCTTCTTTCTTCTTAATAAATTTGCATTTGTTACAACAGTTATTGAAGATAACGCCATTGCAATCTCAGCAACAACAGGATGTAATACACCTCCGATAGCTAAGGGTATAGCTATAGTATTATAAGCAAAAGCCCAGAATAAATTCTGTTTAATTTTTGAAAAAGTAGCTTTAGATAAATTA
>JAGVYZ010000051.1 GCA_018303025.1 Candidatus Woesearchaeota archaeon | reverse complement strand
TCATCATTAATCAAAGTAACTTGCTCATATTTTTCTTTTGCAATGTCATAACCAGATTTAACAGCTTCTAAAAATTTATAAATTTCCTGCAAATTTCCATTTAATTTTTCTTTTTCCAAAAGCTCCTTCCCTAAAACTTCATTTGTTTTCTTTAAATCTTCTTTCCCAGCTAAATTATTTATTTTAACTTTTATATCATTAAACTCAGTATTCAAATTAGAAAGATTCTTCCTTAATTCATCGCCCAAGCTCTGGTATTTTTCAAATTCAGCAAATTTTCTTTCAACATCCATAAATATGCTCTCAATTTTAGAAGCTCTGTTTTCAACTATTCCTGATATTCTTTGCATATTCAATAATTCATTTTTAACATCTTTATTTAGCTCTAAAATCTGTTTGGTATCCTCAAACATAACAACAGTTCTCTTAACTTCTTTTAACTGCTCTAATACACTCTCACTCATTGCTCTGTTGCTCTCAATTTTTCCTTTTAATCCTTCTAACTTAGCTTCAAATTTCAAGACATCTTCCATTAATTTTTCAGGTTGTACAGATTGCACTAAATCAGCTGCTCTTGTTGCTTTAACCTCTAGTCTTCCAATTTGTTTCTCTTTTTCAAACTCCATGCTTCTCATTTCACCAATTTGCTCAGAAATAACAGAGAATCTTTCACTATCAGCTTTCTTCATTTCTTCCATTGCTTGTAATCTTGCTTTTAGCCTTTCAATTTCAACTATAAATTTAGAATCAGATTTTCCAGTTAATTCTCTTGGAGCATTTGTATTTTCTTTTTCAAAACTCTCTGGATTTTCAGGATTACTAGCATCCATATCTCCAATTTCTTTTGGAATATTTTTACTTTTAAAAATTTTCTTTACAGCTTCAAACATTTTTCCTCTTTTTTATTTCTCCCTGAAGGCTCTTTTCTAAAGAGGCTTCTTCTCCTCTTTTTTTACAGCAGGATTTTCTTGGATATTATTTCCACCTTTAGCTTCTTTTATCAAATTATTAATTTTATCTTCAGGCCAGCCAGCTTTTTTGAATTCATTTTTAATCTGCTCTTCAGTCATATTCATTGAAAGTGCTTTCTTAACATATTCTTTCGCTTTATTTAAAGCATCTCCCTGTTCTTTAACAAACTTTTCTCTCTCGCCTTTTCCAGCTTCCACGCTTTTCTTAATTTCTTCAACATTAACTTTTTTCTTCTCTCTTTTTGGAGGCTGTTTTCCGATTTTTTTCCAAGCATCATTTATTTTGGGTTTCAATGATTCTAAATAAATGTCTACAATATTAAATTGTCCTGTTCTTATTTTTGATTCAGCCAAATTTAATTCTAATTTTAAGTCGAATATATCAACTTTATTTGCTTCTAATTGCTCAACAGAATATTTCAATTCATCCAGTATCTCATTGTACTTTGAATAATTATTTAATTCTTTATCTTCTAATCTTGTTACACTATGCAAGATTGGTCTGAATGTTATAAAGTATGGTCTACCTCTATTATATTCTGAATTTTCAACCATACCTGTTCCAATAGTTGATTTGACTAATGATTTTACAATATCTTCTCCGTATTTCTCATTTATTCTTTCTAAATCACCTTCGTACCTTGTTCTCATTTGTATTTCAGTGCCAATATTAGCTTTTACTTCTCCAACAAAATCAGAAAGTACCTGTGAAATCAGCATTAAACCAATACCCCACTTCCTAAACTCCCTTGCTCCTCTTTCTAATTGAATGAATCCAGCACCAGAACCACCAAACTTAGGCAATAATCTATGTACTTCATCATAAACAATTAATGCTTTTAATTGCCTGCTTTCCTGCAAGTTAGATTTGAATACTTGTTGGATAGTATTAGCTACAACTTTATCAATATCTTTTACATCTAACTTATGCATGCTAAATACAGTAATTTCTCCAGGCACAATGTATTTAGTAATATCAATTGCTTCATCAGGGTCAGTTAATATTCTGATGTTTCCTTTGAATGCTTTTGTATCTTTCTTTTTCATATCAAAGAAATCATATCTGCTTAACATAACTTTTTCATTGCATTTTCTCAAGAATCCTGTCCACTGCGCAGTTGGGTCAAATACAATTACAGATGCATTTTTGATTAAAGCTTCTTCTGCAATATCCTGAGCAGTTATTGATTTACCAGAACCAGTTGAACCAGCAACTAATACATGTGTCTGTAATTTATCCATATCAATAAATGCTCTTATGTCTGTTTCAGCAATTTTTCCTACAAATCCAGCTCTTGGTCCAGCTCTAGGTAAATTATTCATATCTACTTTTACAGAATATCTTTTCTTCTTCTTTTGTTCATATAATATTAAGAAATATATTCCCCATCCTAAAGCAACTACTAATAAAAATCCAAAATAATTACCAACTTTCAATCCAAATAAAGTATAATCCCAGATTGATTTTACAACTTCAATATACGATATTGAACTTGCCTTGAATTTCTGGTCATTATTTGAGTAATAAGCAGTTCCTCTTATAATGTATTTTCCTAATGGTGTTTTTTCAGGAATATTTATTTTCTTAATGACTGATATAGTTGTTTCAACAGCAATTGCTTCTTCTACAATATTAATTACATCTTCTGTATCAGGGTCAACAAGCTCCAAAGCCAATTGTACATCAACTCTTTTTTCTTTTCCTAAATTGTACAAATCAACATGTATTCTCAAGTCTTCACCAGGCTTGATTGTATCAGAAACAGGTGTTACTTTTACATCTAATAATTTGTCTTCTGATTTTAGTACTCTAATATTAACAGGAACTTCTGCTTTTTCTCCATTGCTTTCTACAACTATTGTTCCATCATAATTTCCAGCAGCTGTTCCAAAAGGTATAAATATTTTAATATTGAACTGGCTTGATTCACTGTTATCTAAACCAATAACTGGATTTTCAACAAATACTAATCCTTTAACTCCGCCATCAGCAGTAGCAGTAACTTGTTTACTAGCAGTTCCTTTATTTTTTATTTTTACTTTTAATGAAGACTCCTCTCCAGGATACAAGCTTCTTGATAATGGAGTTATATCAACTTCCACTTCATTAATATCCTGCTTTCCTAATGAAACACCTTTGATTAAATTTTCAATATTCTTCAATACAGCAGTTGTTGTTCCTCCTCCGCCACCTCCGCCTCCTCCAGTTACAGTTGTACTCACAGAAACAGAAGGCGTAGGTACAGTAATTTCAACTTCATTTACTAATTCAGAAACTAAGTAAGAATAAACTCCTGTTATTCCAGTACTTACGCTCCCAAATAATCTTGTTTGGCTTGGAAGTTTAGTAAAGTTAGAATCACAAGTTAACAAACTATAATTGAAATATCTGCATTCATAAATTGAAACAGCAGCAGAACTGTCTATAGCACTAGTACTATAAACAGCATTTATGCTTCCACTTCCATTTAATGTTGTATTAACAGCTAATCCTTTCAAATCTCTTGTACTAGCAATTCCAACTTTTTGCAGGTCCATTTCATCCAAATCAATAGGGTCATTTGTTTTTCCTTCTAAACTTAGATTAGATAAAGTTATGCTAAATCCAGAAACATCTATCTTTAAATCATAAGTTCTGTTTCTTATTTGTCCAGAATAAGTTCCATTACTTTCTGTTTGCAATGTATGCAAGATAGTGGAAGTTCCATTTTTATAAAATGTAAAATTAGTTTGTATACCACTTAAATTACTTCTTAATACACTTCCAGTAAAATTCATTAGATTATATAACTCAAATGACTTTCCTTGTCTTAATACATTTCCAGGAGTATCAGTAATAGTAAAGTTTAATGTATATTCTCCTACTTCAGTTAAATTAGCACTATAATTGTATACGCTACCAGATAACAATGTTAAACTTCTTGAAATTACAGTTCCAGAAGGGCTAATAATATCTACTATTCCTGTTTGTACACCTGAATCTTCTGTTATAGTTACATTTAATGGTATTACTATTCCCTGAGACAATGCACTATCAGTATAATTAACAATTACAGGTGCAAATACATCGCTGTAAGTTATATTATAATCATCATAAGCAGTTACACTATAATTTGTAAAGTATCCAGCAACTCTTATTGTCCTGTTTGCAATAGAAGTTATATTTGGAGCTAAGCAAGTAATGTCCCATTTGCTGTTTACATTATCATAAGATGAAGCAGCATTGCTGCATGATAATCCAGCTATGCTTGCACTCCAGGTCATATTAACTGTCTGCATTGTTCCTGAATAATTTGCTCTTGCTGAAATGCTTAATTGTTCACCTGCTTCAATAGAAGACGAAGGGCTTACTGTAATTATATTTATTACATGAGTTACATTGAATGTAGCATTTACTTGTTCTGTTCTTCCTCCTCCTGAAATATTTAATGTAGCATAATGTTTTCCTATTTTATTTGGTGCAGTATAATGAACATCTACGCTCCCATTGTATTGTTTAGCCAATAATACAGATGTGTTTAATGCATAAACAAAGCTTTCATTAGTTACAAATGTGAAATTTACATTGCTATTTCCAGTATTATTAAAATAAATATAACCCAAGCTGGCATTAGTGTTTCCACCAACAGTCAATTCAACTAAATTAGGCTGATAATTCCAGCTTGTATTAGTTGAAATTGTAATTGTTAATGCAATGTTTTTATTCTGATTTTCACTTGTAGCTTTTAATATTCCAGTATATATTCCAGGTGCTAATCCTCTTCCAGCAGAAATATTAATAATAGCTGCATGAGTATAACCAATTGGTATGCTTGCAATATCAGGAGAGCTAATGCTCAAATTACTACATGCTGTTCCAGACTCGCACGTAAATACAATTGTTTTTACAGGAGTATTCCCTGTGCTTTGTATATTTACTGTTGCACTCTTAATTAAATCATGTTCCATTGTTGTTGTAATTGTTGGGTCAGGTATTTCCATATTAGCAACACTAGCAGGTATTGATTCTGCTATAAAGTAAGAAGTTGCATTACTATTTGAAGATGTTAATGAACTTACATTTACAGTAATTATATTCTGGATTTTATTTAATGTAGAAGGAACTTGAACCCACCAGTTGCTCTCACATGTTCTTGTAGCATATGTCCAGTTCAAGCAAGTAAACAATTGCAAATAATCTTCACTTGCCCCAATTTCACTATCAGAATAAACTAAAGTAATATTTGTTGCATGTGGTAAATAAGCATTAATTCCAAATCCTCTTAATGGATTATCTAATTTAACATCAGTAGGTCCAACAGTATCTAAATCAATGAAATCAACAGGCTGGTCTTTAAAATTCATTCCAAATATTTTTACAGTAAAGTTAGAGAATGTTAAATATAAATCATAAGGTCTTTTCTTTATTGATTGGATATAATATCCAGAGCTATTAGTTGAAAAGTTATGAACTAATGACTGTGTTCCTGACTCATAAACATTAAATGTAGTGCTAATTGCTATTCCAGATTGATCTAAAATATATCCATTAAAGTTTTCAATCTGGTAAATTTCAAATGCTTCTATTACAGTACTGTTTACATTTCCCTGAGTATCATTAGCAACATAAGTTACATTATAAATTCCAATTAATGAACTATTAAATTCAAAAGTATAATTATTGCTTCCTAATGAACTCATTGTATAATCAGCTTGAGTTCCATTAGGGAATTTGATTCTCGCTAAAACAGTATTTACTTCTAAATTATCAGTTACAGTTGCATTTATTATTGTTAAATTTCCTAATGCAATTGTTGAAGCATTATGGAATGTTATTAATGGACTAACACTATCTAAGTAAGTTATTGAACTCTCTGCAGTATCTGAATCAGAAATACTTCCTGTTGGACTAACATAAGAAGCAGTTATTGTATAATTATGTATTAATGCAGAACCAGCAGAAGGTGCAGAACATGTTATTATGCTATAATCAGTGAAGTTTACAACATCCAATAAACTGCATTCAGTATTATTAATAGTTACACTATAACTAGAACTATTTTGCACTAAACTTCCAGCATAGCTGACATTCACAGTTGCATTTATTCTATTTCCAGCAGATATGCTAGTATTAGGTGTTATATTAATTATTTTTATTTCAAATAAATATGAATTCAACCAGATATCAACATATCTTAATGCATTTGTATTAGTCTCATTTACAGTTAAATTACCATAATACGTTGTTGTCTCAGCAGGAGTAGTATAATTCAAGCTTATTTGTTTTACCTGTCCTCCTGTTAAACTTAATGAACTGTTTAATACATTAGCAATTTGTGTTAAGTTTCCAGTTAAATTAAACACAAAGTTCAGAGCAGTATTTGAAGTACCATCATGAGTAATATTTATTTGAGTATTTGTAGCACTTACAGAAGAACCAGAATTTATTGTTAAATTATCAGGTCTTACAGTAAATGTATTATTTGCAGAAGTGCTTACAGTAACAATAAATGTTTTTGAATATTCAGCAGCTCCATCTGTGTTTACAGTAAATTGTCTTGAACCAGATGAAGTGGATTGGCTTACATTTACAGTTATTGTAATGTTTACAGGTGTTCCTAATATTACACTTCCAGTAGTTGAACTAAAGCTTATACCTAATCCAGTTGATGTTGAAGTATTGCTTACACTATAAGTAGTTACATTATCATTTCCAGTAGCATTTATCAGGAAACTCATTAATCCTGATTGTCCGTGCTCAACAGTTATTGATGTCTGGCTAGGTATTAAATCAAAATCAGGATTTGAAGCAGCAATTAATGAAATAGCATTTCCAATATAAGTTTGATTATAACCACTTGCATCTGTCCAGTTTACCCTAGGTGTAAAATAATAAGTTCCCTTTGTTCCAGCAGGTATTGTTACATTTACTTTAATCAAAGTTGAATTTAAGCTTGTTAAATTTCCAGTCATTAAAGTATTTCCTAAAGTCCAGGAAGTGCTCATGTTTCCAAATACTTTAACATTATAAGCCCTGGAATATCCAATATTAGAAACATTTATTGTGAAATTAGCTTGTTTGTCATTTGCCTGGGTTATATTAGTAACAGTTATGCTTGAAGCAGTTGAAGTTAAATTAGTGTAATTGTAACCATTAAAGTAACTTATGCTAGATACTCCTGTTACAGCATCATTGTCAACAGCATATACTCTTATGGAATATAATCCACCAATAGGTAAATCATATGAATAAGTGAAATTTACATTTCTCACAGGTCCATCTTGCTGTACTATTGATGGAGTAAAGTTCATATTAGTGTTATTAGGCAAAGTAATGCTATAAACCGTGCTTGCAGTAATTATTTGTGAATCATCTTTTACAACAGCTTTTATTGAAATATTGTATTTTATTTCACTGTAATTTTGGTTTACATCATTAACAGTATAAATTATGCTTGTAATATTTGGAGCACTATTTGTAACATTCATTCTTCTATAAGCAAGATATGAACTTGGATTAGCTGTTTCATTGCTTATAGTAACATTAATCCATTCATCACTTAATGTTGTTGAAAATCCCTTCCACCATAATGTTATTACAGAACTTGAATTCTTAGCAACAAATATTTGAGTTGGATTCATTGTTCTTCCCAATGTTACATAATCTTCATCAAATGGCTCCCCTAATAAATTCTTTACATAAGCACTATAAGTTACTGAAAAATTTATATCAATATTTCCAGAATTATTTATTGTTATATTTGATATTTCTCCAATATCATTTTTATTGAAACTTTTGCTTTCATTTATTGTTGATTCATAACTCCATGTTGAATTTTTATTTACAGTTATATTTAGTAATATTCTGCTTACACCCAAATTAGTATAATTAATGTAAATTGTTCCATTGTAATTTCCAGTATATTGATAAGAAGGTACAGTTACATTAAAGCTAATATTTCTCCAGCTTCCTTCTGTAATATTCATTAAATTAGTTTCATTAAATCTAATCCAGTTTAATCCAATTGTCTGGTTTTCAAAGCTTACATTTACATTTTCTAATTTAGCATTTCCAGTAGCATTAATCAAAAATGAAAACTCTTTTGTTTCACCATGTTCCAGGCTTCCATTTATTGAATATGTTGATAATACACTTTCAGGATTTACATATATGCTGAAATTAATTGTCTGGTTAGGTCCTTCAGTAGAGTTAATAGTTATATTTCCAGTATAATATCCAGCTGAAAAGTTAGTTATTGTAGTATTTATTCGCAATATTGCACTTGAAATAGGATTAAGGTCTGTTCCTATGCTTGAAAAATAATTTCCTCCAGATTGCCAGTTTGAATCAGTTGAATATAATGTAACCCACGAACCCGGGAATGTATTATTATTTACTTTTACACCTATATTAGTTAATTTTTGTGTTCCAGATGAATTTACATCAATGTAACTTAAATTATTTATAGACAATCTTTCTGTTATATTTATTTTTCCAGTGCTTATATTTAATCTTGATATTCCAACAATTATAACATACATTGTATTATTTTGTACTTCAGCAGAAGTTGTTCCATCCTGGTCAATCCAGTCAGCTCTCCATATTATTTGTCTGCTTCCAGCAGGGCTATTTCCAATTATAGTAATATTATATTCCTCTGTGCAATTTCCATTTGCATATATTACTGAGCATCTTCTCGTTATGTTTGCTACGCTTCTTATGTATACATTATCAAAATGCAATCCAGCACTTGGATCTTTTATTATTGTTGAATTTAACTGGGTCTGTCCTAAGTTCAATAAAGTAATATTTGTATATACAGATAAGTCAGTTGCTCCTAAATCAGCAATACTAATACTATTAGCAATTATTTGTGCTGCTCCTTTTTTTGCATTCAGATAATTATTTAATATTGTTATATTTTTGCTTGCATAATAAGCAGAGTTATTTGTTGCATTTATGTTTAAAGTGTAATTTCCAGCATGTAAATCATTTCCAGAGCTTGGTCCTATGCAGAATATTAAATTGCAGTTTTGTGCAGAATTGCATATCTTTGAAGATATACTTGTTGTATTGTACAAGCTAATATTTATTGTACTGTAAACATTTTCATTCAAATCAGTTCTTGTTAAATTAGCAGTTACATTAAACTCAGCATTAGTTCCAGAGCAGGCAGTTGTTGCATAATTCTGGAAATAGCTGTAATTCAATAAAGTTGGAGCCCATACAGTAAATGTAGTTTGATTTTCACCATAAACTGAATTATTATTTGTAATGTTTATTTTCAATACATGTATTCCCAAGCTAGTGTAATTTGAAGACGTGAAGTTATAATTATAGTATGAATTAGCATTTGTATAAATCTTTTCAGAATATCTAATTGTCATCTCATTCAATGTTGGAGTATAACTGACATTGCTTGTATTCAATATAGCCTGATACTGCACATATTGATTGTTGCTTGAATTTAATATCTGATTGTTTGTATTATTGCTCCAGTTACTCCAGGTATAATCAATACCGTCATAAGTTCCTGTTCTTGTTAATACTCTTACACTTCCATAAACACTTTCATTTGCATCCCAACTAATTTTTCCATATTCATCAAATACACCTGTTAAATTAATTATTTGAGATGTAAAATTACCCCATGTTTTGTATCTTCTTGGCTGATAACTAATATTCATATAAGTTAATGAAGAAGGATTTCCAGAACCTCCTGTTGTATTTAACTTAATCATGAAAGAAGTTCTTCCATCTAAGTCAAAGTAACCTCCAACTGTTTCAGCAGCAGTACTGCTTGAACCTAATTTTGTAAATGTAGTTGCAGAATTAAAACTAGTATTGATACTATAATATACAGAAGTATTTTCACTTCCAGTTAAAGCACCTAATATTGCAAATGCAGATGCATTATTGAATCCAATGCTGTCATTAAACTGATAAATTAAGTAACTCTCTCCTACAGAGGTTTCAGAACCAAAAAATATAATTCCAGAGCTTGTCAAATTACCAACATTGCTGTGATTTATTGTATCGCTTGAAAAATTAGTTCCAGCAAAATCATCACTATACAAAGTCCATGCATAATTTTCAGTCTCCAGGCTTAATGCATTTGTTATTGTTATGTTTTCCTCGCTTCCTAAATTCCATTTAGAAGTATCTGATTCAGTATAATTTGTGGTTATTGTTTCATTGTCAATATATAATTTTATTTTTATATTTGAAACATTGTAATAACTTGAATTATCTGTTTCATTCACAAATCCATAAACATTAGCTATTACATTTGGTTCAAATGTAACATTTGTAATCAAACTTGCTCTTATCTCTCTAACAGAAATAGAGAAGTTATTTGATTTAGAAACAATCTTTGAATCATTCGCTTTTACAACAATATTTTCAGTTCCTAAATATCCTCTGCTATTTGTAATATTTAGCAAATCATTTGTAATTACAACACTTAAATTATTGTTTCCAACAACAGAGTAAGTTATATTATCATTATCTTCTTCCCTAAAGTAATTGCTTAAATTAATCAATATTGAATTTTCAGTATATGAATTCAATGTTGTATTCTTAATATTGTAATACAATCTAATGTTGTAAAGAGTAGGTGTCTTTGTAGTATCAAAAGTATAAAGATTTACTTTAAATCTAAAGTACTGGCTTTCATTCCCAATTAAATTAATATAAGTTTCATTAGTATCAACAAATGTAGTATTAACTAATGTCCCATTGTTTCCAACACTATAACTCAAATTAATATAAGTTCCAGCAGGAGTTTCATATTCAATTGTCAAATTCTTTAACGAAACATTTTCATTGAAATTGATTAAATTAGATGTGAAGTTGCCTTCTGCATAATAAACAGGACCATTTAATTTCAATGTAACATTATCATGGAAATAATTATCACTTGAGTAAGTATTATTTATTGTATTAGAGAAAGTTCCTAAAGCAAAGTCATTTCTGTCATCATATTCTTTTACACCAAATTCAGGATAATGATTCAATGAAAAGTTTCCATTATATTCAGCAACATTATTGAAAGTGTCATTAGCATAAATTGTGTAATTCAAATATTTTCCAAAAGAAGAATTTGTAGTTATATTAATCTCCCAAATAGTTCCTCCAATATTTGTTAAAAATCCTTCAAATAATTTAGCTCCATTTTTAATAGTCTCCCAAATAACAACCCATGCTCTGTCAATAGAAGATAACAAGTCACTTAAGTCAATTCTAATATTCAAAACATCTCCAGCAGTAATCGCATTTGTTAAATTTACAACAGTTCCATTTGAAGTTAAATTAACAACAGCAAAGATAGGCATTCCAGTATCTAATGTAAATGAAAAATTATTAGTTTGATAACCTATATTTCCAGCTAAATCAGTGCAATAAACATTCCATAAATATTTTCCATCACCCAATCTTGTAAATGAGAAATTATTAGTTCCATTTACAACATTTATTGTAGCATTAGCATGCCAGTTATTGCTCCAGTTTCCATATAAAGTGCAAATATTATTATTTAATTCCTCTATTCTAAAAGTAAAGTTAGTTGAATCAGCAGTTGAATTTGAAATATTTGCTCCATTTACAGGATAGACTAAAGTAATTATTGGTTTGGTAGAATCTACAATAACCTTGTAAGTGTCAGAATAATTAGAATAAATCTCTTCATCATCTTGACTTCTGTTGTAAAGATTTATACCTCTTGTTTTCCAGTAATAAGTTCCATCATTTACTTTAGAAGTCAATGTCCAGCTATTATTATACAACTCATCAGGTGAATAATAATCAATTGAGCTTATTCTTAATTCATCTATTGTTCCATTTAATGATGAAGAACCTTTCTTTCCAATCAAATAATAACTATTTAATTCAGTAGGTAAGCTCCATGTAGTAGAACTTGTTTTATTCAGTTTTCCATCAATGTAAATCCTTACCCCGCTATTATTGTTATATGAAATAGCAACATGATGCCATGTTCTTGCATTCCAGTCTATTCCAGCTTCTACTTTTTCTAAAATCACATTATTGTCAATTTCAAAAGTTAAATTGTTTCCATCATGGTAAACATAATAATATTTGTCAAATATACCATCATTTATAGTAAATATGTAATTGTTCTGTTCATTGTAATTCCAATTAGGCTTAATCCAGAACTCAATTGTTCCTTTTCCCAGATTAAATGTTGTATTTGAGTAAATTAAATATTGTGTTGTTAAATTTAATTGCATCCCATTTCCAAACTTTCCTGCTTCAATTAATGGAGCTCCATATATTGAAGCATTATTTATTTGCATTTTTTCTAATGCTTCAAACTTCTCTAATTTCAATAAGTAAGGATTTTCATTATAGCTTGTTTTAGTGAAATTATTAATAGAAACTCTCATATCAATTACATTAGAGAAATCAGAACTATTGCTTAAGAAGAATTCATGAACAACTGATTCATTGAAATTAATAAAACTGAAGTCCTTGCTTCTAATTATATTTGAAATTCTCAAATCATCAAAAGTAGTATTAGCTTTATAACTTCCATTATAGTCTTGTCCAATAAATAAATTTCCTGTATTATTGTTATTCAAATTTACAGGACTTGAATAACTAAAGCTATTCCTGGTTATATTTGAAATCCTTAAATCATCTATAGTTGCATTTCCAGTATATAGTGAGTTTCTATCATTTAAGATATAAACAACTGAACTTTCATTTAAAGAAAGATTTACATTTCTAATATAACTAAAATTATTTCTTTCAAAATTGCTCAATCTTAAGTCATCTATTACACCATTAACATTGCTTAATCCAGTATTTCTATTTGAAATATTGAAGTTGCTGGCAAGTAAACTATTACTCAAGTCAATTGTTCCAGTATAAGTGTTTACTAATGAATTATTATTGTAAATAGTTAAAGTGCTTGAATTATATGTAAATCCTAATTGTTGCCATACACCTGATTTCCAGTTTGAAATATCATATTGACTAGTATGCACAGATGTTCCAGAATCAATTACAGTAAAGTACAATACATTATCAGTTCTAAATACCCTATAATTGTTAATAGCACCAGATTCAATATCAAAGAAATAATTAGTTCCAGCATCAGTCCCATTAAAGTAAGGCATGAAGTTAAATTCAATTGTACCTTCTGTTCTATTGAATTTATTGGAATTACAGTTAATTACTTCTCCATTTGCATTGCTTAAGTATCCATTTTCATACTTTCCTTGCAAGAAAGCCCCATTATTAACAACACATCCTGATTCTTCTGTATTATCTTCTTGCTCTAAATGATTCAAGAATAAAGTATAATTATCCCAATAAGTTTCATCTGTACCAGAACTTCCAGTTAATATTGCATTATTCAA
>JAGVYZ010000050.1 GCA_018303025.1 Candidatus Woesearchaeota archaeon | reverse complement strand
CAAATATTTCTTGAGGTAAATCAAAAATTTCGTTAAAGGCTTTTTTCAATTCATTTAATTCTATTGGAATTTTTGTTATATATTTTGAAATTGGAGGTAATTCCCTTTCCAAAACTTCTTTTATAGCTTTATCATCTAAAAAATCTGATTCTTTTATTATTTCTATTAATTTGTTTAAATCTTCATCAGAATCAACCTCAATGATATTTTTATTATCATATTTAATTACCATATTAGTAGAATTCTCCAATTTATCAATAAGTTTTCCCAAGATACCAATATAATATTTTTTACCCATAAAATACAAATGTTTAAGTAATTTATATCTTTTAGCTTTAAATATTGGTTATTTTTTCTCATTTTGCCCGAAATCTCCCCCCTCTGCCCGAAATGTCTTACTTACCCTAAACTTGTCGGGCAAAGCTGGTAAAAACAGGATTTTTTATGATTGTTTATAAATAACCACAATTTTAAGGCTTTTAATCTTTTTCCAGTTATTTTTGATTCTTTTTAGTTTATCCCATTCAGTTTTTTCAGGATAAATTATTTAAATAATGTTTTTATTTAAATGTTCTTCTTTTTTTAAATGAGAAACATATTAAGAAAAGCTTTACCTTTATTATTTTCTGCAGCAATCTTGTCATGTAATCCAAGCAATCCATCATCTTCAAATAATGGAAATAATAATGGTGGAAATCAACATCAAAATAGAGCACCAATGATTGAATGTAATCTAGCTCAAAATGTAGTTGCTGAAAAAGATGAAGGTGGAAATTATGTAGTTCGAACAAGAGAATTTGCAGTAATTAGTTTCTGTGCTCGTGATTTAGATGGTGATAAAATATTTTATGAATTTTCAGAAACAGGAGGTACTAAACCAGGTTCCTTTAGCCCAAGATCAGGGCAAGTAGACCAATATCTTATGGGTACAGTATGGTATGCTCCCACATCAGTGCCTGCCAAAGAGAAACATACAATCAAAGTTATTGTAAGAGATGAATCTGGTGCAGAAGATATAGGTCGAGTTGATATTTACGTTAAACCTTAGGAGGAAAAATGAGAATAAAAAATTTATCATTATCCGGGAGAATAGGTGTAGGAATAATTTTAGCTTTAAGTGGTTTAGGTTTAACAGCTTGCGCTGGTTCAAACCCATCATCAAGTAATGATGGAAATACTCAACAACAACAAAATAGATCTCCAGTAATAGAAAATTTAGCAATCCAATTATGGAATTTTAGAATAGATAAGTGGGAAAATATTCCTATATCAAAAGAAATGGGCTATTTGCATCAAGCACTTTTGAAATGTTCTGCTTCAGATCCTGACGATGATGATTTAACTTTCTTTTGGTCTTGTACTGGAGGTCGTTTTAATAATACCTATAACTGGCAAGTTCTTTGGGACGGTCCTAGTGGAACACCAACAAGTAATAAATCTTATACAATCACTGTTGAAGTTTTAGATCCCTATGGATTATCTGCAAGAAGAAGTGTTTCAATTAATGTTGTAACTAATCCTTATTATCCTTATCCATCACCTTACTAACTTTTTTATTTTTTTACCATTATTTCTACCACATCTCTATTTTTTAATAAATAATCTTTTCCAACAGCTTGCTTTGTTTTTACATTCATTGCTTTTACAAAATTATTTCCAATATCAGTATGCAGTTTAAATGCAAAGTCAATTGCCTTGCTTCCAGGTTCCATTAAAAAACAATCAGGTAATATATTTCCTTTAGAATCACTTAACTTATTCACTCCTCCAGGAAATATAGTAATATATTCTAATAAATCAAAAACAGCATAATTTAATACCTCTTGTACACCAGTGCTTCCATGTTTATCAAGTACATTTTTCTTAATGTAATCTAATGCATTTTTCTGCTTCTCATTTAAATTTCCAATAATTTTAAAATAATTATCTCCTGGAATATATTCAATTAATTTTCCTTTGGCAGCTTCTCTTAAAGCTAATTCAGAATCAGCAGAACAAGCAATTATCTTATATTCCTTATACTCATCTTTTAATTTATGCAGGAAAAAATCACTTCCTTCAATGTCAATTTTATTAGCAGCAATAATCATAGGTTTAGTTCTTTTTCTTAATATTGAAGCTAATTGCAATAAATCATCATCACTCCAAGTAGCAGGGTCATGGCTAAATTTTAATTTTGTTAAAACTTCATCAACATCTTTTTCACTGACTTTTAATCCAGAAATCTGCTTAGCCAATGCTTTTTTCACATCTTTATTCTCAGCCTTAATTGTTCTTGCAAATTTCTCCCATCCATTTTTTAAAATCTGAAAATACCACATGTCTAATTCTTTTTCTAAAAACTTGACATCATTTAATGGATTATGGCTGAATAAATGCATCAGCCATAGCCAAATCATTCAAAAACTGGTTACCTAAACCAGCTCCTTTATGAGAATCAGGAATTAAACCAGCAACATCCATTAATATAAATGGCACAAATCTTTTATGACCCAAGCAATAACCAAAGCGAGGATTGCATTGAGTATTAAAATCTTTATCAACACAATCTATTTTTACAAACCCTGCGCCAACGTTAGGTCTTATAGTTACAAATGGGCGATTTCCAATTTCAACTTCAGCCAATGTACTTGCTTTATAAAAAGTTGATTTTCCAACATTTGCTTTTCCAACTAATCCTATTATCATATTTTCTTTAATATTAAAAGAATTATAAATCTAACTATAATCTTTTTTTTCTTTTCCGAAGTAAAGAAAAGCTTTTTAGCACATTTTTTAAACTTAAAATATACTAAATTTCATGGGCCTGTAGCACAACCTGGATAATGCGGTCGGCTTCAATGAAAAAGCATCATGGCCAGGGACCGATTGATCAGGGTTCAAATCCCTGCAGGCTCACTTTATCAGATACCCTTATCAATAAGCTTTCTATATTAATTATATGTCATTTATAAAAAGAATAATAAAAAACTTAAACAAAGCAAAAGAATCCAAAAATAAGTCCTCTAAAAAATAATCTAGCAAAGCATATAAATAAAAATATACTTCTAATAATAATGGACAGAGATTATTGGGGTTCAATAGCTACCTTAATGGGTACAATTGTAGGTGCAGGTGTTTTAGGCATTCCTTTTGTTGTTGCAAAATCAGGCATTTTCAATGGATTAGTAGTAATTTTAATTATTGGAATCTTAATGACATTTGTTTTTTTATATTTAGGAGAAATTACTTTGAGAACAAAAGGCATTCATCAATTAACAGGCTATGCTGAAATTTACTTAGGAAAAAAAGGTAAATTCTTTATGATGCTTTCAATGATTCTAGGAATTTATGGTGCATTATTAGCATATATTATAGGTACAGGAAAAGCAGCTTCTGCATTATTAGGTGGAAATAGTTTTATTTATTCTTTAATCATTTTCGCAATTTGCTCTTATGTTGTCTATAAAGGATTAAAAGCAGTTGAAAATTCAGAATTATATTTTGTTTTTGGAACAATAATAGTTATTTTGTTAATTTCAATGATTTCAATGAATAAAGTCAATCCAGAAAACTTAAAATCTTCTTTGGAATTATCAAAAATATTTATTCCTTTTGGAGTTATTTTATTTGCTTTCCTAGGTACTTCAGGTATCCCTGAAATAAGAGAAGAATTGCAAGGCAAAGAAAAATCAATGAAAAAAGTAATTATTTGGACCTTAGTTATAGTTACAATTGTTTATTCCTTATTTGCATTAATTGCAGTGGGTGTAATGGGCAAAGAAACAACAGACATAGCAACAGTTGGTTTAGGCAAAACAGTAAATGAATCTGTTTTAATTCTTGGCAATCTTTTTGCTATGTTAGCAATGTCAACTAGTTTCTTGGTTTTAGGCTTGGCATTAAAAGAAATGTACAATTATGACTATAAAATTTCAGAAAATAAAAGCTGGTTCTTAACATGTTCTATTCCATTGCTGATGTTTTTATTTTTAGGAAGCTCAACAACATTTACCAAAATATTAAGCATAACAGGAATTATAGTAGGTGGTTTAGAAGGAATATTAATTGTTTTAATGTACTTTAAGGCAAAGCAGTTAGGAAATAGAAAACCAGAATTTGAAATAAAAAAATCTTATACAATTGCTTTTTTAATAATCTTAATTTTTGCATTAGGTGTTATTTTTGGATTAAGATAAATTTAATAATTAATTCTTTTAGTTATATTCATGGAACCAAAACTATTTGTTGCAACAAAAGCACTAATTTTCTACAATAATAAAGTCCTTATCATCAAAGAATCTTCTAAATACCAAGATGGTACAAATGAAGGTAAATTTGATTTAGTAGGCGGCAGGATAAAGCCAGGTCAAAGATTTGATGAAAGTTTAAAACGAGAGGTAAAAGAAGAAACAGGTTTAGATATTACTATTGGAAAACCATTCTATGTAGATGAATGGCATCCTAAGGTTAAAAATGAAGAATGGCAGATAGTAGGCATTTTTTTCATATGTTTTGCAAACTCAGATAAAGTAAAATTAAGCAATGATCATAATGAGTTTTTATGGATTTCTCCCGAAGAACATAAAAAATACAATTTAATTGAAAATTATCATAATGTTTTTGAAGCTTATCTCAATAACTAAACTTCAATTTCTTCCTCTTCTTTTTCTTCTTCTCTTTTTTCATTACCCCTGTATCTTTTATGACACCTTAGGCAATATCCTGCATAGTCCTGAATCTTAGTCCCATATCTTGTAAAAATTTTCTTCTCACTCCACTTGTGTATTCCAAGTCTGCATAATATACCCATATTAACCTTAAATTTCAAGAAGTTAAAAAGGTTTTCAAAACATAATTTTAAATTATTTTTCTTTCTTTACATTGTATGATGCCAGTTATTCCAGAAGAAGTTGTAAATGATCTAGAAAAAGCTCTATCCAGAATACAAGAAAGTGGCAGAAGATACAACATTTCTGCATTAAATGATTTGCTTTTAACAGAAGAAAATTTTGAAAAAGCTAGAGAGATGGCTGAAAAAGAAGCTAGAATTGTGCATTATAATGGATTGCTTGATTCAAATAAATTATTTCAGGGCATATTATACTGTTTATTAACACCAATGCAAAGATATATAGACCAAATGCGAGGTTATGATGCTCTTTTCAATGCTAATTTATCTTCATCGGAAAAAATTGCAAAAAATAAAGGAAGATTAGCAAGAATTCTAAAAAAATCTAAAACATTATTTCCAAACCAAAAAGCAGATTATATTCATGAACTTAGCCGAAAATGGGATGAACTAGAATTATATGAAAGAATTAGAGATAATATTAACATAAGTAGAGATTCAGAAATCCAGTTAAGAAATAGTTTAATAGAAGATATTAAAGGATTAGGAATGAAAACTTCTTCTTTATTATTAAGAATATCAGGTTCTCTTTATTTGGTTCCAGTTGATTCCTGGATGACTGAAATGTTATTTTTTCATGGTTATGATTGTGAAATGCCTAGATTTAAAGTAGACAGACCAAGATGGGAAAATCCAATAATAATTACATCTAAATTAAGAAAAACAGGATTAAAAGGAAAAGCATATTTGCAAGCAGAAGAATTTGCTTTGGATTTAGCAAGAAAATATGATGTTCCTGGTTTCATGCTTCAATTAGCATTTTGGACAAAAAATTCTTCATATCAAACCTCTCAATCTTTCCAAAGTCCTGTTAAATCTTTCATATTCAGGATGTATTCTCCAATCCCATCTATTTGTTCCTAATCTAACAGCTAAAACCTGTCTTAAATATTGCGAAGGAACACTTTCATTTAATTCAAAAACAAATTTCTCTCCTTCCTGATTTTCATAATAAAAATAAGATTTTTGCCTTTCTAATTGTTCCTTTATCTCTTTTATGCTTTCTATTCTTCTTCCAGTAAAATGTCTTTCAATATCTGAATAAATATCAACATTCGCAGGAACAGCATGCAAATGGCTATGGTCAATGCAACATCCGCCTTTTCTTGCCCTAGAAACAGCACCATGTTCAAAAAATATAGGATTGCAATACTTTCTACTTAAAACTCCCCTAACTTTTTCCTGTACATCTAAAAATTCATCAAAATATTCAAGAGGCATTCCACTTAAACCAATGAAATGTTCTTTAGAGCATATTAATAAATATCCTTCAACTAACTGGCCTAAACCAGGAGTTACAAAAAAATTCCTGCTTTCATATAAAATCTCTTCCTTAGCTCTTTCGCAGAATGGGCAAGAATCTACCATAAAATTTATCCAAGAAAATTCATTATAAACTTCAAGTACCTTGCTAGTACATAAGTATAAAAGATTTTCTATATTAAATTAAAAATGGAAAAACTAGAATTTTTCAAAAACTTGGGATTTAATGAATATGAATCAAAAACATTATCTTCTTTGATAAAATTAAGGCAGGTTTCTCCAAAAGAGATTTCTTTAGATTCAAATGTTCCTCAAAATAAATTATATTCTATTTTGAGAAAATTCCAGAATTTAGGAATATTAGCTGAAATTCCAAATAAAAAATATGAATTAATAAACTTCAAGACATTCATCAATAAAAGATTGAATGAAGAAGAGAATAAATTAAAAAAATTAAAACAATCGCTTCCTAATCTAGAAAATTTAAATGAAAAAGAAGAGCAGTTTATTTTTTCATTAATTAAAGGTCAGAAAGCAATAATGAACAAATTAGCAGAAACAAATCCAAAAGTAAAAAAAGAAATTTTAGGCATTCAAAGAAACTGGAAATACTGGGGACAAGGAATAAGAGCAATGAAAGAATCAATAAAATCAGGCGTAAATGTAAAATTAATAGGAATAATAAACAAAGAAACAGAACCAAGAGCAAAACAATGGAAAAACATTGGTTGTAATATAAGAAAACATAATCTTAAATTTGGAGACTATCCATTAAGATTTACTATTTTCGACAATAAAGAAGCAAGAATAACAATAGGCAAGCCAGAAATAAAAAATCCAGAAGACTATATTACAATCTGGACTTCTTCCAAGCCTTTAATTTCAATCTTAAGAAAACAATTTTTTGAAACCTGGAAAGAATCAAAGAAGTTTTAAACTACTAATTTTCTTGCAGGTTCTTGATATGAAAAACTATCTACTAATTCAGTTAATTTAGGATAACATTCAACGCAAGATGCAGGTAAGTTTAATCTAATCATTCCTCTTCCATTTACTATAGGACTTAATGTAATAGTAACATCTTGAGTACCACAAGGTGTAGCACTTTTTCCTTCTGTACATCTTATTCTAAATTTACCAGATTCTATAATATAATCCAATAATAAATTTTGATCTATGATTCTTCTAAACTCCTCAGGGCTTTTTGGATAATAGTCTATTGGTTTTTTTCCTTCTCTTAAATTAGCTAATTCTGGAGCTTCAGGAAATTCCATGTTAAACATAAAAAATCCTCTAAAATCGTGATTTAAAGTTGTAACATAAGCCTTAATAGGAACAGGTATTGAAGACTCATTCGGAATTAAAGGAAAAAGTTCCTCAAAAATAAAAGGATAAGCATCTGCTCTAACATTAATACTTCTTGCTGCTCCATAATGTTTAGGCACTTCTTTCAGTAAAGGTAATTCAGGCATATAAATCTTAAATAATAAATATTATTAAATCTTTCTAAATTAAAAAAATCATGATTTTAACTATATCTTCTTAATCTAGTAAACCATTCTTCTAATCTTTTCTTATCTTCCCTTTCAATATACTTGTCATCCGGCTCTAGATGTAAAGTCAGCCCAGATTGTGTTCTTGGCAAATTTCTTAACATTACAACCTCTGAATCAGCCTTCCATCCAGCTTGTTCATATCTGCTTCCTTCATTTAAAATTCCGCTTGTTTCACTTAGTCTTATATTTCCACTATAAATATGATATCCTAACTCATGAGCATATTCTAGTAATCTTTTAAAATCATTATCAAAATCAGCCATTCCATCTATTATGTTAATCATAACAGTATTCTCTCTAGAACTTCCTAATATTCTCCTCATGCTTTTTAAGTTCGGAGTTATAGTAATTCCATTTCTTATCTCAGAATGATATTCAATTTCTAATCTTGCTCCTCTCAATGGAACATTATCAAAGTCTCTACGTAAAGTCAATGTAACACTGGAAGGATAAACAAAACTAGGAAAAGATTGTACAGCCCTGTCAAAGAAATCAATATCAGTATTCCTTATGTAATTATATTTTCTTAAATATACATGGCTATTTCTTCCCATCAAAATATAAATAAAGAAAAATTAATAAGCTTATCACTTAAATCATTTCTTTTAAAATTTCTCTAACCTTTTGAGGATTAGCTGATTTATTAGAAAGTTTCATAACATATCCTACTAAGAAATTTAATGAATTTTCATTGCCTTTTTTATAATCTTCAACAACGCTTTTGTTATTTTCAATAGCTTCTTTACACCATTTTTTTAATTGACTATCATCAGAAACTTGTTCTTTTATTTCTCCTATTTTTCCTTCTTTTATGAGCCTTATAGTTAATGTTTTTAATATGTTATTATTAATTTTATTTTTTTGATATAAATTTAACATAACTCCAATATCTTTTACACCATGTTCCCCAATCTTCAAATCTTTTACTTGTAATTTATTATACTCTAATTGTCCTAATAAATCTCTTCTCAAATAATTAGCAGCAATCTTAGCATCTATTTTATGAGAAATTTGCTCAAACAATTCAGCTAATTTTAAATCAGAAGCAATTACCTCTGCATCATCTTTGTTTAATTTATATTTGTCAATAAAATTCTTTATTTTCTGATTAGGCAATTCAGGAATTTCTTTTTTAATTTCATTTAATAAAGTATCACTTAATTCTAACATGGGTAAGTCGCATTCTGTGAGATATCCATAATCATTTTCACTTTCTTTTTTCCTCAAAGAATAAGTAACCCCTTTTTCAGCATCCCATCCTCTGGTTTCTTTAAATGTAGCTAATTCAATTTCCTGTCTTTTAGCTTCATATTCTAAACATCTTTCTATTTCCCTTAGACCAGTAACATTTTTTATTTCAACTCTTTCTCCGCCTTCTAAAGAAATATTAGCATCTGCTTTTAATGTAGTTTCCTCTTCTCTCACATAAACATTTAGATATTCAAGCAAAGTAATTAATTTATTTAAAAAAGTTCGGGCTTCTTTGGGTGTTTTAAAATCAGGTTCAGTTACAATCTCGATTAAGGGCATACCAGACCTATTATAATCAATTAAAGTAATACTCCCAAAATGAATCAAAGCCCCTGGGTCTTCTTCCATATGTATTCTTCTTATATTTATGCCTTCAAATTTTCCATTTTCTGCTAAAGGTAATTCATATTGTGTAATCTGGAAGTTCTTAGTCATGTCAGGGTAAAAATAATTTTTCCTGGAAAAAAATGATTCTTTGTTTATTTTGCAACCCAAAGCTAAAGCAACTTTTAATGCTTTATGCAAGACTTCTCTATTAAATGATGGCTTGCTTCCCGGCATCCCAAGGCATATCTCACATGTTCGAGTATTGGGTACATTACTTCCTTGAGTCGCACAAGAGCAAAATATCTTACTTTTTGAGTTTAACTCTACATGAATCTCCAGACCGATTTTCATTCTATCTTCTCTCCAAACTTCAAAACTTTATTATCATCCAAATGATTTCCAATTACCATTAAACCAACAGGCATTTTTCCAATAAAGCCAGCATTTACACTTAAATGAGGCAAGCCAGCTAAATTAGGCCCAACAGTCATTATATCCATCATATAATTTTCTAAAGGTGTTAATTTAGAAATCTCACTAAATTTAGGTGCAATTATTGGCATTGTAGGCGAAATTAAAACATCATATTTTTTGAAAGCTTTTTTATATTCCTGAATTATTAAATTTCTAACTTTCATTGCTTTCAAATAATAAGCATCTCTGTAACCAGCCATTCTTGCAAATGTTCCTAATATTATTCTTCTTTTGCTTTCAGTAGAAAAAAACTTGCTTCTTACATCTGAAAAATATTCATTATAATTTCCTTTTAAATCCAAAGATTCACCATATCTTAATCCAGAATATTTAGCAAGATTAGTAGAAGCTTCAGAAAGTGCAATTATATAATAAGCAGTAACACCATATTTTTCAACCAAAGGTAAAGAAACTTCTTCATAATCTTTTAATTTACTTAAAACCGCATCCTTTATTTTCTCATCAACATTTAATGTTTCTTTTATAACTCCAATTTTTTTTATTTTTTCATCTTTATTTAAATCTAATTTTAAAGAAGTTGAATCTTTTTCATCATAACCTCTTATAATATCAAAAACAGGTTTAATTTCATTTACTTTTTTAGCCATTACACCAATTTTATCTAATGAATTAGCATAATCAATTAAACCATATCTAGAAACAACACCATAAGTTGGAGTAAATCCAGCTACACCGCAAAAACCAGCAGGACAAGCAATGCTTCCACCAGTTGATTCAGCAATAGAAACATGAGTATACTTAGTAATAGCAGTAAAACCTCCAGAACCACCAGAACTACCTCCAGTACTTCTTTCAACATCAATTGGATTTTTAGGAATATTATCAGTATTAGTTGAAAAACTTCCAAAACCAAATTCATCCTGGCTAGTTTTTCCAATAATTGCTACACCTTCTTTTCTTAATCTGGAAATAACAGTTGCATCAAAAACAGGTTTGTATCCTTTTAATATCAAAGAACCAGCCCGACTTTCCATATCTTTTACACATATACAATCTTTCACAGAAACAGGCAAATTACTTAATTTTCCCTTGCCACCAGTAGCATCCTCATCAATGTAATTAAAATAATTGTATTTTTTATTTATCTCTCTAGCTTCTTTTATAATCTCTTTAACTTCATTCTTTCCTTTGCTTAAATATTCATTTACATTCATCTTTATTCACTCTTGTTTTCTTTTAGCGTAGATTTTCTTTTCAAAAAGAAAAGCTACTTATCTATAGTTTTAGGAGCAACAAAATAACCATCTTTTTTATGTTTAGCATTTTTCAAAGCATCTTCCTGCTTCAATGATTCTTTAACAATATCCTCTCTAAATCTATTTACAATTTTAATAGGATGAAAAGCAGGTTCAACTTTGTCAGTATTAACTTCTTTTAATTTAGAAAATGCCTCTAAAACATCTTTTAATTCATGTGAAAATTTCTCAATTTCTTTATCGCTTAGTTTTAATCTTGCATTCTTAGAAATACTTTCAATAAGCTCTTTGTCTATTTTCATATATTTTCAGGAATTTATACAATTAAAAAGATTTTGGATATTAAAACACCAAGAAAGACCACCAGGGTTTTATAATTATAATCTCTCCCTCTGTTTCAGCATTAGTTTCAGCAATAATATCCATTTTTATTTTTAATATTCCAAATAAGTACATATCTTTCTTAGCCTTCATCTGGTAAACTAATTTAGTTTCATTATTGACAGTTATTTCTCTTAATCTAATATCACATTCATTAGTTTCATTGCAGTAATTTATCTCAATTCTTGCAGCCATTACATCATGAACTTTGTCTATCTTTACTTTCAATTCAACTTCTCTTCCATTGGACAATTTAACATTTGATTCAGTTATACCCTCTTTAACCTTGCCTTCTACAGGCAAAGCAGTTATAACAGGAACATCTCTAATATTAATTGTTTTTGCATTAGCTTCAGGGTCATATGCTAATTTTTGTATAGCTGTATTAAGCTTATCTTTAACAGAACTGCTTCCACCAGAACTTCCTCCTCCGCCCCCTCCTCCTCCAGAGCCACCCGAACTTACAGGGACTAATACTTCTTTGTCTTTTGATTTATCAGAAGAAACATTAATTTCAGTTACATTAGCAGTTTCAGTAATATTTAATTTATCTGGGTTGTTGTCCTTAATTTTGTCTGTTGTATTTGTTTCATTAGTTCCTACTTTTCCACCAATAACAGGATTATCAGTTAAATTAGTAGTATTACTAACTGGAACAACAGGCAATGTTTCATTAGTAACATTACTTGTAATAACAGGAGCAGGTATCACAACAGGTATCTCTATAGGAACAATAATTGTTTCAACAGGAATAAATTCCAGAACATTAGTTATTATTACTTTATCTAATTGAGTATTTGATTCCCTTGCATTAAGATATAATGTATGACTTCCAGATGTTAAATCATAAATTAAATCTTGAGAAGAATCTAAAGCAGTTGAAGGACGCATGCTTACTTTATCCCATACCCACTTAAATTCAATAGGAGTATCCCAAATAGTAGAAATGCCATCAATAGCATCATTATCAATAGTATCACTATCCATTGATGCATGAAATGAATTACTGCTATCATTATCGCTCAATATTCTTCCCCAGACAACATATTGGCCATCTTGTGGAACATTAAAAATAAGAACAGCCTTTCCATTTGAATTAGAAGAGCTAGTAATATATTTTCCACTAAATGCACCTTTATCATTATATGAAATCATGCTTCCAGTTAAAACAAAGTTTTCAGCTTCATAAGACTGAGTAAAATTAATTTTAACAAAAGGTATCACAGGAGCAGGTATAATTATAGTAGAATTGTCTATTACACTTCCACCAGTTCCGTTATCAGCAACAGGAGGTTCTAAAACAGGTGTAGAATTATCAGTAACATTTCCTGTTGAATTATCAACAATAATCACAGGTTCAGGAATTATAACAGGTGTTGGTTCTGGTGAGAGTTTAGGATTAGACACTGAATTATATTCAATAGCACCAATATCATAAGGTGAAACTCTTGAATTAGTGTAAAAATCAAAATTAAATGAACTGTCTATCCCTTTATCAATAGCAGGAGAATCACTTAACAAAGAATAATCATCATTAGCATTATTCACAAATTTAACAGAATTTATATCAGCTGTTTGTATATTATTTGAAATTTCATATTTTTTAAGGTCAGCAGCAATATATTCCTTCCCAATATAATTAGTATCACTTCTAACAATAATATTATTCTGTATTTTTCCAGTAGCATATTTATTATCTACTCCAATCCCAACAATGCTTCCAGAATTAATAATAACATTATTCATAACATTAACAACATCACTAGCAGAATTCAAGCTGTCTGTATTCTTAAACCAGATTCCTCCTCCACCTTTTTGATTAATTATTATGTTATTGTAAATATTTCCTTCTTCAGTAAATAATCTTATGCCTTCACCATTTCCATCTTTTACAAAATTATTGTAAACATCGCAATTATAACCAGGATTAATTTGTATACCTGATTTTCCATAATAACCATCATTCTTTGTATCATCCCTTAAAACAGTATTATTGAAAACCCTGCAATCTCCAGTTACTCCTCCAATTTGTATTCCATCTATTCCAGTATCAGTAACTAAATTATTATAAATCCAGGTACCATCCATTAAGTGAGCTTGTTCTTGTTTCCCAGAACAAGTATATGATTTTTCAAAATGAGTAAATCCAAAATACATTCCCTCTCCGCCAGCATTATGAATATAATTATCATGGACTTTAATATTTTTCATGACAAAATTGCTTCTGTAAATTCCAATGCAAGTTAAACCTGAACCAACAATAGGGTCTGTCTTTCCCATTATTCCAGAATAACCAGGATTAGCCATTTCAACATGGTCTAATTCAATATCAGTGCTTTTAGTACTAGTTCTATAACCTCCAAATGCTCTTCCTATTTCAATAGAATGATACCATTTATCAAAATAAAATCCATAATAATCACTAGAACCAGTTCCAGTAAATCTTACATAACTGCTATCTAAAATAAACAATCCTCTGTTTGAATCAGAATTTGTAGTTACACTAGAAACTATTCTTGCTTGTCCGTCTTTATTGATAAAAATTACAGGATTTCCTTCTTGCCCATGAACATTTACAATTTCAATTTGTTTTGTATAAGTTCCTGCATTAAAACAAACAACTTTTCCAGGGCCCAAAGAAGAGTAAGCAGCATTATTTCCATCAATAGTTATTTTATTAGCACTTGTAGAAACAGTATAATCACAATTAATTGGGTAAGTGATAAATCCAAAATATGATAAATTTGCATAAATCACAATTAATAAAAAGAAACTTAAGATTAAAGTCAGTATACCTTTATTTTTCCACCAATTTTTATTCATATTTCAAATGTATTAAAATAAATAAAATCTACCTATTTATATAACTTATTAAACCAAAATATAAAAAAAAGAAAAAAGTTAAATTTTAACTTTGTCTAAAGGTTTCATATCTTTCCAGGCTAAATCAAATAAGTTTTGTAAAGCGCCTGCAAAGAATGGTGTATTAACCCAGACACCTATATCATAGCTTGGATGAACTTCTTCATCATTCATTACCATAAAAACAATGTCTTTGTTGTCAACAATGCAGAATCTTGCATTTAATTTGTCTGTACTTCTAACATCTGCAAATTTGGAAATGTCTTTTGCAATATCAAAAGTTTCTTTGTCATTTATTGGAGCTGAAATTTTTATATCAACACCTTTCTTTTTTAATCTAATAAATTGTGGTTTTAATGCATCAACTTTTCTTAACAATCCTTTGCTTGTTGTCATTAATGAAACTGATTTTTCAGCATTCCTAACCATTAATTCCAGATGCGCATATAAATTATGTCTTCCCCTGACAGCGCCGCTTAAATCAGTTGGTTCAACAAATTCAATTCCTTTAGAATGCAATAATTCAATTTCTTTTAAAGTATCAGTGCTTTTTAAATCCTCTAATTGTTTTACATTCTCTTCTGCATTTTCCCTGACTAACTTTTTTACTCTTTCAACAACTTCTTTAGGTTCAACAGCCAGATATTTTATTGGCTTTCCTAATTTCATTGTAACAAAACCCTTTTTCTCTAAACTCTCTAATATGTCATATGCTCTGCTTCTTGGAACATTACCAATATCAGATAACTCTCCAGCTGTAGATACACCTCTAGAAAGTAATGCAGTCCATATCTTAGCCTCGTATAGATTAAGACCAAAATATTGCCTTAACTTATTCAGAAAATCTTCTTTAACAATCATTTATCCCCATTCCTCCTGGTTATAAACCACCCCTTTTAATTACTTTAGAATAACTCTAATATATAAAGTTTGTTATTGTTTAGTTGTATACAAAGTAGTGTAACTATTATCTTATCTTTGTTTGAGAATTATAAATTTTTTCAACATCTTTTATAGTATTTATTTCATTTAAGTCTTTATCATTCCTCAATCTTAATACCCTCGGAAATCTTAATGCATAACCTGAAGTATAAGCAGAGCTTTTTTGAATTTCCTCATATCCAATTTCTAAAATAATTTTTGGTTTAACATCAATCATCTTTTCATGCTCTCTAATAATTAATGGTTTTAATAATTTAGTTAATTCAGCATAAGTTAATTCATCATCTTTTTCTTTAACCCCAGTGCTTACTTTTCCAACCTCCAAATAATTATCTTTATCTTTACAGCTTAATGTAAAACTAGTTAATGAACCAGCTCTTTTTCCAGTTCCATACTCTGCTTTAACAATAACTAAATCTAATGGCTCTAATATTTTTTTTAATTTTCCCCAGCCATTGACATATCTTCCAGGTTTATACAATGAATCTAAATTTTTAACCATGATTCCTTCTCTTCCATTTTTCAAAGCATTTTCAAAGAATTTTTCAATTTCTTTTTTATTCTCAGAAATAATTTTTTTAGTTAATTTAATTTTGCCTTTTTTCTCTTTTATTATTTTTTCTAAAACCTCTCTTCTCTCTTTTAATTTTGTATCCATTAAATTTTTCTTATAATATAGAATATCAAAAACATTTATTTCAACAGGATACTCTTCCTGCATTTTTTCAATGTCATATTTTCTTTTTATCCTAATAGAAATATTCTGGAATGGCAGATATTTTCCTGTTTTTTTGTCATAACCAACAACTTCTGAATCTAAAATAAACTTATCTTCTTTAATATCTTTAATAACCCCAACAACATCAGGAAATTGATTTGTAACATCTTCTAAATTTCGTGTAAATAATTTAACATTTTTATCTTTATGAATAATAACCCTGAAGCCATCTAATTTTTCCTCTACCTGTACTTTTTCTCCCAAAGCCTCAAAACTTTC
>JAGVYZ010000049.1 GCA_018303025.1 Candidatus Woesearchaeota archaeon | reverse complement strand
AAAATTAGGAACATGGGCATATACAACTACAGGAGTTCCTTGTTTAGTTCTTCCTGTTGCTCTTAAACTAACTGAAGAATACCATTCTCTCCATAATGAATCATCATTTATTTTTGCATCTGCTATTTCAGGCATGAATAAGACTCTTCTTGCTTTTTGTGCAGTTTCTAAAGCAACTGCAAAATCTGGATTGTAATGTTTTGTATATACCATTTTAATTTGCCTCCGATTAAATATTATAAAAATTAGAGAATATTTGTATTTATAAGCTTTTTGTTTTTGTTACTACTTAATAATTATTATAATTTAAAGTTATTGTTTTATTCATTAATAACACGAGGTGCTAAAATCATAGATAAACTTAACTTATCTGTAATTTTATAGTCTGCTCTTAAGGGATAGTCATTTGAGAAATTTAAAACAACATTATCAGAGAGTTTTCCGCCTTTTGCTATTTTCTTTAAATAATCTATTGAGTATCTTGAACGGGTTTTTTTGTCTTTTGAGGTTATCAAAATATCTTCACTTGAGCTTAATTCAACTAAAGCATGATTTATTGCATCTGTTGATTCTAATGTTAGTTTATTATCATCTAATTTAATATCTAGTGCATCTGAAACAACTTCTATATCTGAAATTGCTTCTTCAAACAAAGAAGAAGGCATTTCTATTTTTGATGAAAATTCTAATTTTGGAATTTCTTGTTTTTGGTCTTCTAAGTTTATTAAAGGAATGTTAAATGTTCTTGTATTATCTGATTTTAATGTAATTCTTAATCTATTATCTTTTAATTCCATCATTAAGGTATCTGAAGGCTTGATTCTTCTTAATACTTGTTTTATACTATCTAAGTTAACTCCTAAGTCTATGTCTTTTTCAACATTATAATCAACAAAACTTGTGCTTAACAAATTAAAGACAATCATTGCTACATTGGCAGGGTCCATTGCTATAATTCCTAATTTTTCCTTTGTAAATTTAAAAGTTACTTCATTGACTAAATCACCGATAATAAATAAGGGCTCTTTTAGAAATTTTGGTTCTGCTAAAACGACTTTCATAAACTTAAAGTTAGGGTTTTATTTATATCTATTTTGGTTATTTAATTGATATATTGAGCTTTAACTGATTTAAATAGTTCTTTGTCAATTTCAGACATGTCTTTAATTAAATGAGAGTTTAATTCAAGATTTTCACTAGACCTTAAGAGATTGCCGAAAACCTTTACAAGTAAGGGTTTAGCAGTAAGGGTTGCACCCTTCACGAACCCGTCACTATTTACGAACCCGCTATCTGATTCTATAAAAGAAGATGTTCTAATTAATAATGTTCCTGTACTATCATCTAAGATTAAATAATCAGGACCTTTTTCAACAATCATTCCTGTTACTGAGATTTTTGAATCTTCTGCTTTAATATCTTTTACTTGAGTTTCAACATAGGGTATCATCTGCTTTCACGCCATTTGTAAGAACATTTAACACATTCAAAGAACTGAGTTTCTGCTTCATCTGCTCCTCTTGTCTGGGCTAAATAGTAAAAAGCTTTTTCATGACCACATTGTGGACATTCTTTTTCTGTTTTTGGCATTGTTTCTATTTTTTTGTTAATTAATTCTATATTAATTAAATTTTCTGACTTCTCTTTAATCTTTAATACAGATGTTTTTCTTGATTTATAGCCACAATTACATGCCAAAACCTTTGGATTCTTAGGATTTGGAAACATTAGGGCATTACAGCGTGGGCAAAATTCCATAGTTTCTGCATAACTTAATTGTTTATAATAATTACTATCTTTCACTAACCTGATTAAAAAATACTATTTACTAAATCAGAGAATAAAATTTTAATCCAGCCTAAATAAGGTACTTTGAACACTGCTTTACCTATTATTCTTTCTTCTGGAATATTTACTTCACCTAAATCAAAAGAAGAATCTCTATTAAAATCACCTTTTGTTGTGTAAAAATTCTTATTATTTTCTGTTTCTATTTTTACTACCCTATGAATAATTGGATTATTTGAATAACCTTGAAAAACAATAACATCTCCTACTTCAATAGTTCCATGGCCTGTTAAAAAAATTACATCGCCTTTGTTGAATCCATTTTTTAATGGAAAAAACTTGAAAGTTTCTAAAGAAATGTTATTTTGAGTATACCAAGATTCCTGAGACTGCCACCAATCATTAAAGCTACCTGGATGCTCCATGCTTCCTGAAATGACTGCAACTACTGGAAGATTTGTAGCCAGGGCAAATCCCAATAAAGGATAAATTATGAATTTTACAATAATAAAAGCTAATATTAAATTTACAAACCAGGCTAACCATGAATCATCATGCCATATAAAATTCCAGATTTTTTTAATTTTCATTCTAATTGTTTTAATACCTTTTCTTTATTCCAGCCTTTTGTTGTTAGTGCTTCAATTATCTGCTCTTTTTTAAAACCCTGAGAAAGTGCTTTTTTGATATAATCTCTTAAATTATCTTCATTGATTAATTCTAATGCTTGCTTTATATTTTCTGTTTTCCAGCCTTTTGAGTTTAAGTAAACTAATATTTGCTGCTTGCTATGGTCTTGCTTTAACAATGATAATATTGTATTTTTTAATGGCATTAAATCAATTTTTACTTCTTGTAAGGGTTTTGCACCCTTTACGAACCCGCTATTGTTTTGTTCTACTTGTAAGGGTTTAGCACCCTTCACGAACCCGCTATTGTTTTGTTCTACTTGTATTGGTCCTTCTTTTACTTGTTCTTCTTGTTTTTTTTCATCTATTGAGAATAATTCATCTATGTCTTTATTGGATAATTTTTTATCTTCTTCAATTGCTTTTTCATCAGTAAGGGTTGCACCCTTTACGAACCTGCCATCATTCTTCACGAACCCAATTTGATTTGCTTCTTCTTGCTTGATTATTGGTTCCTGAACAATTATTTTTTTTCTGTTTTTTACTTTTTTATAGATTATAAAAACAACTGCTAAAAGTATTAATAATAAAACACTTATCAAGATAAGGTAAAAATTTGAAAAATCAAATGAAAATCCTGCTAAAGTTACATAACCTGTTGGTTCTATCTTTGATTCTTCTGCTGAGGGAGAGACTGTAAATACAAATACAAAAAAGAGAAGTATAAAAGAAACTAATACTAAAAAAGAAAGTTCTTTTTGATCATCCATAATGTAAAATAAAGGTGAAATTGTTTATAAGTTTTTCTTACTTTTTAATACCTTGAAGAACTTCTTTTTCTAATTCACTGAATCTCTTTTTTAAAGATTCAATTGCATCTAAAACAGCTTTATTTGGAGAGCCTTTTCTTGTTTTTACAATTACTGTTGGAGAACTTGTTAAAGGATGGTCTACTTTGAATGCAGCGAATTCTACATCTTTATCCTGCCATAAAGCATCTTTTAATAAGTTACAATATGTGCTATCCTGGCCCACTAATTCAAATTCCAATAGGTCTTTTTCCTGTTTGATTACTTTAATTTCCATAGAGACTTTACTTTCAGGTGTTTTTTAAAGCTTTCTTTTTAATGTATTAAGGCGTAAAATATTTAAATAGACTAATATTTATACTTAAATGGAAGAAAAAATTATATTAACTTTTAGTTCTTCTCTTAAAAAAGAGGTATTGGGTTTTTTTGAAAAAGAAGTTAATCAAGAGGGGATAATCGTAGAAAGAGCAAATCCCTCCCAACATGTACTAAGTGTAGATGGTCAAGAGGTGAAGATAGAAGAGTTTGGAGGTATTAAGAAAGGCTCTGAGGTTTTCATCAAAAATGACCTTATTTCTCTTTTGAGACTTTCAAAGCGATGAAATGGGTTGGTTTGATAAATTTAAAGCTTTATTTAATTTTGAAATAAATGAACCTATTATAAAAATAAATGTCATTAAAAATTCAAATAATAAAACTAATGATAATGAATATCTTTATGATAAAGAAAACAAAAGATTATATATAAACTAGGACCAATTGTCTGAAGAAAAAAAGAAAGATCTTGCAAATATTTTTAAAGATAGGGTAGAAAGCGGTGGAGAAATTCTAGAAGAAAATACTCATATCCTATTAGAAGACTTATATAACTATCAAAAATTAAAAGGGGATGATAAAAAAGTTTTGGATTTCTTTTCTCAGATTATTTCAAAAGAAGATTTAGAGGCACTTGAAGCTTCTCTTTATTTAAGAAGAAAATTTATAGAAAAACACGACATAAGGAAGTTGAAAGAAGATATCAGAAAGAGATTTGGGGATAGAGGTAATAATATTGCTAATATATGTAGTGCTGGATATTTTGAAAAATTTTTAATGCCTTTATTTAATTCTTCAGAAGAAGATTTTAAAAAAGTTTATGATGTTATTATCTCTAAATCTGCAATGGCTATTTTTGTACATAGTTTAATGGAAGAAAATGAAATAACAGATGAATTAAAGAGAAAAATTAGTTTATCTAAACAGTATGGTTTAGATTTTATACATGTTCATGGTATTGGCGAAAAGAATATCAAAACTATAAAAAATTGGATAACTGAAAATAAAGAACCTCTAAATTTTGTTAATAAGAATATATTTGAGAAAGAAGGAATTATAATTGTTGAACTTCTTCTTTAAAGAATGAGCTAATTTTTTATTTCTGTATCTCTTTAATTTGGGTGAATGTAGCATAATATCTATTTGAAGCAAGCATTATAGATAACCGGGATAATAAGAAACTTGCTGGTTCTGGAAATTCTCTTGCCATGTCCAATGCTTTTCTTTGATAATCTCTTGCTAATGCCTTGCATTTTCCATAAGCACCTGAATTAACAAAAATTTTAGTTAAATCTTCATATTGTTCATTTTGCAAATTTCCTTCTAAAGCTGATATTATTTTTTTTCTGTCATCTTGATTAGCTAATTCCAACATCATAATAATTGGATAGGTCATTTTTCCATTTTTAATATCCGCATAAGAATCATCAGGTGTTTTTTCACTTGTACCTCTGTTTAAAGATGGAGGAACAAAATCTGCAATATCATTAACAACTTGTAATCCCATTCCATAATAATGAGCATATGCTGACAAAGCATCTCTTTTTTTAGGATTAACTTCTCTTCCTTGAGATTTTGCAAATGTATCTGCAATTTCTGCAATTAATTGAAAAAATAAAGCATCAATATAATAAGTTCTTTTATCACATGAATTAATTTTTTGCTCTAATGAACTTTCTCTTAATTTTTGCCATGTATTATGGTTACAATCAAAAAGTTCTCCATAAAGAAAACCATTTACTATTTTATTAAATAAAGGATTAAGAGACCCTGTTTGAGAAGAACCAGTAATTAATCTATAAGCCATATCTAAACTATGGGCGCCTGCAACTGAGTTTTTACATGGATTTGGATTAGATTTACTATCAAAAATCTGATTTAGGTAATACATATATTCTAACAAAAATTCTATGCCCGCTCCTATACTTGGCAAGAATGAATCTTCTATGCTTCCTAAAGCTAATGCATAAACACGTGAATGAACTCCCCTAATACGAACGTTATCCTTTCTATTTTCATGGATAAATTGGAGAGAAGGATTATATTCTGGAAAATTTGAATTAGAATAAAATCTTCTTATTTCTTCTTCTTTGATTGAATCAATAACAGCAGAGGTTTCATGCTGAAATCTGAAATAATCATCTTGTGATTTTAATTCTCCTATTAGAGGATATAAAAAATCCTGAGAGATTCCACTAATGTAAATAGGAACCTCTCTATGGGGCAAGATTACCGGGAGCATGTTTAGTTTTGTCATTTTTCTTTTTTAATTACTATCTTCCAGTAGTTAGCTTTAATAAAATGTTTTATGCATATTTTTATTAAATGGGAAATATTTATATAATCTAAGTATATTTTGATAAAATATGGAAAATCTGGACTTAAAGGACAGAAAAATATTGTACTATTTAGATATTAATTCCAGGCAATCAAATTCAGATATTGCTAAAAAAGTTGGATTAAGTAAAGAGGTTGTTAATTACAGGATAAAAAGACTTGAAAAAGAGGGTATCATAAAAGGATATTATACTGTTTTGGATTTTTATAAATTAGGCTATATTAGTGTAAGGGTTTATTTAAAGTTGATTGATACTTCTCCTAAAAAAGAAGGAGAAATTATTGATTTTTTGGTAAAAAGCAGGAAAGTATTTTTTGTGTTTAAAGCTGATGGATATATTGATATTGGCTTTGGAACATGGGTAAAAAATATTTATGAGTTTGAATCTTTTTATTTAGAATTTAAAAAAAATTTTAAGGAATATATCGGAAAAGATTTCATTTCTATTTTTACAAAAGCGCATCATTTCCACAGAGCTTATTTATTAGAAAAGGAAAAGGATGAGATTAAAGCGGAAACAGTTGGTAGAGAAAAAGAAGAAGATTACGATACCCTAGACCTTGAAATATTAAAACTTTTAGCAAAAAATGCTAAGATTGAAACAATTGAAATTGCTGAAAAATTAAATATTGCTGCTAAAACAGCTGCTTTTAGAATAAAACAACTTGAAAAGAAAAAAATCATCCAGGCTTATAGACATATTTTTGATTTTGAAAAATTTAATTATGAATATTTTAAAGTTGATCTTAATCTGAAAGATATTAAAAGAATACCAAGTTTAATTACTTTTTGCTATCTTAATCCTAATATAATTTATATTGATGAAACAATAGGTGGAAGTGACTTTGAATTTGATGTGGAGATTAATGGAAAAAAAGAATTCTTAGAATTAATGAGTAAATTAAGAAATGAGTTTCCTGAAATAAGAGACTGGACTTATTTTACTGTTCAAAAATATAATAAATTACTTTATTTTCCAGAAGATTAGATTCTTTTTAAGATAAAACAAGTTACTTCTACTTTTTTTACTGGTTTTTTGTGGAATTTGAAAGAATGCTTAATAGGAAAATTGAAAGATAATCTTGCTTCTACTTTAAAATTGTTCTTTTCAACTAAGTTTTCAATGAATTGAGATGTTATAGTTTTATGCAAGCTGTATATATTATCTGCTAATGTAAATGCTTTTTCTAGGAATAATTTATCTGCATGGATATCTTTTGTGCCGAAAGGAGGGTTTTGAATTATTGTATCTACTTTTTTATTAAAATCTTTAATGTCCTGATTTAAGAAAATAACATTTTTATCTTTAATATTTGATTTTGCTGTTTCTAATGAAATCTTATCAATATCAATTGCGTAGACTTTCTTTGCATTTAATAATAAAGAACCATATGCAAAGATTCCATTGCCTGTGCCAAAATCAGCTATTGTTTTGTTTTCAATATTTCCATTTAAAAAGGCAGTCCATAGAATTTCTGAAGCTATTTCTGAATCTGTCTGGTATTGCTCTAGAAGTAAATTAGGCTGTTCAATCTTATTTAATTTAGATAAACTAATGCCTAATTGTTTTTTTGTTACCATTCTTCATATAGTCTTCTATTGTAAAAAAGTCGTCTTTATTTTTTGAAATTATATTTTCCTCTTCTGATACTGAAATTAAACTTATGTTTAATTGCTTTTCTATTTTTCTTGCTAATTCTATTGAAGGCGAGATTGAATTATTTTCTAATTTTGTAATTAATGATTCTTTTTCATTTAGTTTTTTTGCCAGTTCTTCCTGGTTTAAGTTTAATTTTTCTCTTGCTTGTTTTATTAACTTGCCATAATTTTCAACTATTTCTTCTCTTATTTCTAATCTTCTTTTGGATGGATGGATTAGTTTGACTAAGGAAGGTTCAGAAGTCTGGATTTTATTTAAAATATTGCCAAATATTGTGCAATCAGAACAAACAGACATTTCAACTGATTCAATTTCTGCCTTGAATAAAGCAGTGTTTTTACCGCATAGTTCACATTGCATGAAGTTAATAGGATTTACTTGTTAATAAGTTTTTATATTAAATTTGCATTGAAAGCAAATAGAAAAGTTTATATAATGCATACACATACATACACATATGGCAACCAAAACAATATCTATAACAGAAGAGGCATATGAAAGGCTTTCTACAAAAAAATTAGGAAGAGAGAGCTTTAGTCAAGTAATAAACAGGATTACCAATAAAACAAGTTTTCTTGAATTTGCAGGATTATTAAATGCGAGCGAAAGCGAAAGCATTAACAAAAGAATAAAAGAAAACAGAATGCTAAGCAAAAAAATCATAGGAGAAAGAAAACTATGATTTTTGATACAACTGCGATTATTGATATTCTTAGAGGAGAGAAAACTATTATTGCAAAAGTTAAAGAAATGGAAAGCAAGAACATGACATTTTCATTTACAGCAATATCAGTATTTGAAATTTGGAATGGGATAAAAGACATGCAAAATGAAGAAAAAATCAAAAAAATAAAATTTTTATTTGATTCAACAAATGTATACAGTTTAGATTCTGAATCTGCAAAAGAAGCTGGAATAATTTATGGCAGTTTAGAAAAAAAAGGTGAAACTATTGGACCAGAAGATTGTATGATTATAGGAATAGTTAAAACAAACAAGGAAGCAATATTGACTAAAGACAAACATTTTCAAAGAGTTTCGGATTTAAAAATAGAATTTTATTAAATGAGCTTTTCTTTATTAAAGAAAATCTTCAGCAAAAGAAAGACCTGATGAAACTCGGAAAAAGAAAAAAAGACTTGGGAAAACAAACGAATAATTTATATGAACTTTTCTTTTTGAAAAGAAAAGTTTCACCAAAAGAAAACATTTATGAAAGCTTCGGAAAACAAACGAATAATTTATATATTAAAGATTGATAGAATTTTCATGAATAAAAGAGGGCAGGTAACAGTTTTCATAATTTTAGGCATAATAATATTAGCTGCAATAGTTCTGGTATTCTATTTAACTGGCAACACATTAGTAAATCAAAGTGAGCAAAAAGTAAATATTGAAACTAAGCCTTTAAAAAATTATGTTGGTGATTGCCTGGAAAAAACAGGCAATGATGCTCTAAATTTAATTGGAAAACAGGGAGGAGTTATTACTCCTGTTAATTATAGGTTATATGAAAATGATAAAGTAAATTACTTATGTTATGCTGAAACTGATAATTCTGTATGTGCTAATTTGTATCCTAATTTGAAAGGAACTATTACTCTTGAATTAAATGATTATATTTCTAAGAAAATGAAAGAATGTGTTGATTTGAGCTTGTTTAAAGATGCTGGTTACAAAGTTGAAGAAGGAAAAATGAATGTTAATACTTCTATATATAATAAAAAAGTTGTTATTACTTTGGATTATCCTTTAACAATAGCTAAAGGGGATATTGTTGTTAAGGAGAATAAATTTGTGAAAGAGTTTAATGTTCCTTTGGGTGAAATATTAAAAGTTGTTTATGATATTGTTGAAAGTGAAATAAATGTAGGTTCTTTTGAAAATTTAGTTTATATGATTGCTACTCATGGACAAGTAGAAATTGAGAAACAAACAAGAGAAGATTCAAGAATTTACATTATTAATTTATGGCAAAATAATTATAAGTTTAAATTTGCAGTGAGGAATCTAGTAAGGTAGCTTTTCTTTTGCAAAAGAAAATCTACGATAAAAGAAAAGCGAAATGAGGAAGAAATAAAAAAGAGAAAATGAAGAGAACACTAATTTGCAAAGCATATTTGATGATTTTTATAATTATATTTAGTGTCTTTACTATTTATATTCCTAAAGTTGAAGCTAGTACAAATGTTTGCTGTGAACAGACTACTTCTAATTTAGGTGGAATAAACGCATGTATATATACTGACATTGGTAATTGTGTTCCTGATAAACAAAAAGAGCAAGTAGCTTGTGAACAAACTAATTACTGCACATTAGGAACTTGTGTTGTAAATGGACAATGCAGTTCTAATGTTTACAAACAACAATGTATTTCTGATGGTGGAATCTGGAAGCAAGGTGCTAAGGAAGAAGTTGAGGAGTGTAAAACTGGGTGTTGTAATTTACCTACTGGTGCTAAATTAATTTCAAGAGCTGGGTGTGCTTTATTAGCTGAAGGAGATGTTAAATTACAAGAAGTTTTTGATGCTTCTATTAATGATGAAAAAACTTGCTTAGAGAAGAGTTTGGGAACAGAAGAAGGATGCTGTGTTTCAACAAATGAATGTACTTTTGGTTCTAGAAAATCTTGCAATGAAAAAGCAGGTGAATTTAATTATAATAAAATTTGTTCATGGCCTGATTTAGGATGTTCTGTTACACCTAAATATACAACTGGCTGCTTGCCTAATAAAGATGAAGTTTATTGGTTTGATTCTGCTGGGAATATTGAGAATATTTATGGTGCTGTTTATAATCAAGATGGTGAAAGAGTAAAAAAAGAAACAATGAATAATGTTTCTCTTTCTATAGATAAAAAATTTGATATTACTAATGGAAATTGTGATTTTGCAAAGGGAAGCAAATGCACTACTGCATCTGCTGATTTTTTAAGAGCTATAAAAAGTTCTAATATTGAAAATAAAGAAAAAGTAAAACACATGTGCACTCCTTTATTTTGTCCAACTACAACTAAATTTGATAGAAGCCCATGGACAGGTGTATTAAGAGAAAATGGAGAATCATGGTGTATTTATGAAGGCATGACTGGAAAAGGTTTGGATTTAGTTGGAAGTGAACAATATAGAGCTACTTGTTTTAATGGAAAAGAGACTATAGAATTAGTTGGAGATGCTCGAAATAAAATTTGCATTGCTGGAAAAATGCAAGTTGGAAGCAAACTTATTGATAGTGCTGGTCCAAGAGAAAATCAATATAAACAATGTGTTAAAGCAAATTTAGTTGATACAACTTCTTGTGATGTTGAATGGGCTGATATGGATTTAAACTGCAAAGCTGAATGTGAGTTTGCTGAAAACAGAGAAGAATGCTGTAAAAAACAAGTTTGCAGAGAACAAGCATGTAAAACAGCAAATGATTGTTTATGGCTGGATGAAACAGATGTTGGAAATCCTATTGAAACAGGAGATAATGCAGGATTTAAAGCATGTGTTCCTGCTGTTCCTCCTGGAGGAAAAGCTGGCAGTGAGGGAATATTGGAAGCTTCCCAATGTGATAGTATTGGTGATATGGAATTTACATCTGTCTGGGTGAAAGAAGGATATCTATATGATTGGGACTGCAAATATAATTGCAAATTAAACACAAAAGAATTTGCAAATGCATGGAATACAATTTGTGCTAGCCAAGGTGATTGTGGTGCTTATTATAATGTTGAAGGAAAATTAACAAAAGATGGTTTTGATCATACTGGTCCTGATTGGGGCACTAGAGGCGAGGATGGTAGACAAAACAGCAGATTAAAGATATATAGAGTAACTGATTTAGTTCCTGCATGGACTTCTGTAAATAAAGCAACAGGACAATTAAATGGAAGTGCTTTGTTTGATGCTTATAGTCAAATTATAATTAGAGATATGCAAGATAATAATGATGGAATTGGTTGGGTAAGCCCTGGTATTGGTAGTGCTACTGTTTTAGGATATGTTGGTATTGCTGGAATTTTAGCTGCTGCAACTAGCCAAATTAGTCTTGGTGCTATGAGTGCTGGAATTTTGGGAAGTGTGGGAACTAGTGCTACTACTTTAGTTGGTGGTACTGGAGCAACAACAACGGGATTTTTAGGTATTAGTTCAGTAAGTGGTGTTCAATTAGGAGGTTTAACTTCTTTGTTAACTACATCCTCTGGAAATTTTTTGGGTTTCTTAGCTATTCAAAATACTGCAGCGGCCGGAGGAAGTGTTGCGACAGGAGGAACTGCAGCTGCAGGTTCATTGGGGACTATATCTGCAAGTACTGCGGCAACTTTATCAACAGCAATTACAGTTATTGGAATAGGCATTGCTGCATATTTCTTGGGAAAATGGATATTAAGTTGGGGTTCTGATACTAGGGAAGTTCATTATGAAATTAAATGCATGCCATACAAAGCACCTACTGGTGGAAGTGATTGTGGAAAATGCATGGACAAATCAAAATATCCTTTATGCACTGCATACAAATGTGCAAGTTTAGGACAGCAATGTAAATTTAATTCTGGTGATGGAAGCGATGGAACATGTTATTGGGATAATCCAAATGATATGAATGCACCTATTATTAGTTTATTGGCTGTTGCTCCTTTAGAAAGAAATAATTTTATAGAAAACAGAGAACCAAGTGGAGCACCAGGTTATAGTTTTAATGGATTGTATAAAGCATTGACTTCAATTGAAGTTGGAGTTACAACTGATAAATATGCTGAATGTAAAATATCCAGGTTTAACAATAAATTGTTTGATGAAATGAAAGTTTTTGGAAATGGAAGATTAAGCAGAAATCATACAATGGTTATTCCAATTGCACAAGTTGGAATTGAAGATGATGAAGACAGGATTGAGTTAGTTACTGATCCTGATGCAACTAAATTAAATCAATTTTTTGTAACATGCAAAGCTACAAATGACAAAGTAAATACTATTCCATATTACATTAAAATAAATGTTGAAAAAGGAAAGGATATTTCTGCCCCAATAATAAGAGAGTTTAGTATTAAAAATAATGCTAAAATCCCATTTAATACAAGCAAGTTAAATGTCAAGGTTTTACTAAATGAACCTGCTCCTGCTTTAAATGGCTGCAAGGCTTCTGTAATTAACCAGGCTTATGAAAGAATGGAAATTAATTCTACTTGCTTAAATACAAAATTCCCTGGAACAAGTTATTATCCATGTGAATTTAGTTTCAAAAATTTAAAAGATGAAGAAAATACATTTTATATTAGATGCATGGATAGAAGTCCTTTGAATAATACTAATCAACAAAGTGAAGTGTATAAATTAATAGGAACGAGACAATTACAAATATCTAATGCTGGTCCTTCTGGAAATGTTGAAAATACAACTGTTGAATTAGAAGCTACTACTACAAATGGTGCTAGTGATGGAAAATCTAATTGTTTCTATAGCCAGACAAAAGCTTTTGATTTAAATGGAATTAAGTTTACAAATACTAATTCAAATCAACATTCAACTTTAACTGTATTACCTAATGAAAAAGATTATACTATGCATATCTTCTGCCAGGATGAAGCTGGAAACCAGGCAAATACTTCTGTGAAATTCCATACAACAACACCTGACATGGAAATATTGGATGTTACTCCTGCAACTGATTCTAAAGTTTATGCTAGTTCATTTAATATTAATGCTAAAGTTGCTGGCGGAGTAGACAGAAATGGAAAATCTGTTTGTAGTTATAATCAGGTTGGAACCAATGGAGCATTAGGAACAGGAAGCCAATTAGGACAAGTTATTGAACAAACTTCTGAATATACTGTATATAATGGAAGCATAGAAGGTTTGGATGATAGGGATTATACATTAAATATTACTTGCACTGATAATTATAAGAAAGATAGTTATCAGGTTAAATATACTATAAATAGCGAGGCTGCTGCTGCTATGAAAGCTGTTCTAAGAGAAGGAGATTTATTAACATTCATAACTGAAAGTGAAGCTAGATGCAGATATTCTGACAAAGATTTTGTATTTAAAGATGGAAATTTAGCTATGGTAACTACAAATAACATTGTGCATACAGCAACAATTGCTGGAAATGCTTACATTAGATGTGAAGATACAAGAACTAATAGAGAAGGTAAATTGTATATTATTAATAATTAAACTCTAAATTAGTATCTCCGCTAAAACAGCGTAGAAGGATATTTCCTTCTACTAAAATACCTTGAATAAAGAGGCATTGCATTTCCCTATGGAACGTTATCTCCATAT
>JAGVYZ010000038.1 GCA_018303025.1 Candidatus Woesearchaeota archaeon | reverse complement strand
GTTTAGTTTCAGTCATAAAAGTAATAAAACAGAAAATATTTTAAAACTATCTGCTTGCGTCAGCTTGTCTTTCTAACTCAAGTTTTTTAGCAATAGCATTACTGCCTTGATCTTCTTTGTATGCTTTCATTATTTCATCAGCTAATGCTTGTTCAATCTTGCCTTTCTTAGCATAATTTTTCTGATAAGCACCTTGTGTCATATATCTCAATGTTAAATCCACTCTTCTTTGAGGAGCACATTCTACAGCTTGTGCATATTTAGCTCCACCATATTCAATTGTAGTGACTTCTTCTCTAGGTGCTGCATTTTCAATAGCTTTAACCAAAACTTCAACAGGATTTTTCTTTAATTGAGCTTCAATAATATTAAATGTGTTAAAAACAATGTTGTAAACTTTAACACCTTTTCCAGTTGATTTAGCAGAAGAAATTTTATGTTTCTTTCCTTTATGTCCTGGAACCATTAATTTTGTCATTAATCTTTCTACAATGCTTGTTTTAGCTCTCCAGAATCTGACAACAGTATTTTTACCAGTTGTTTTAGGAACATATAAAGGATTTAAATTAATATAATTTCTTAAACCAGGATCAACTACTTGAATCCCTGTTGTCTCCCATTTGTTAAATATTTTTATCATTTTTCTTTTATCGATAATGCTTTTTCTTTATCGTAGACCTTCTGCTTCTTTTTCCGAAGAAAACTTTTGTTTTCTTAGGTCCAGAAAGCTTTGCTTTCTTGATATCAAAGATTTTTTCTTTGCCATGAAAACTTTAAGTTTTCAGGGTCCCAAAGACTTTGTCTTTTAGGACAAGAAGAAAGCTTTACCTTCTACCCTTCTCTATCTTTCCTTTAATTAATGCATTTAAACTCTGATCATTTACTTTTATTACTTGCCATCTGATGGATGGAATATCTCCTTTTGCTCTCCCCATTTTTCCACCTATACAATCAATAACAACTTCATCATGCTCATTAATCATTTTAATAGCATTATAACCAGGAACAAAAGCAGTTACTTTTCTTCCATTTTTAATTAATTGTAATTTTACAACCTTTCTCATAGCAGAGTTTGGCTGTTTAGCTTCTACTTGTGATTTTTCTAGAACAATAGCTTTTGCCTGTGGTGAACCTTCTAAAGGATCAGACCTTGCTTTTAGATTTAATACTCTTTTTTTGTACCATTTATAGTGCCATCTATCAGCTTTTCTTTTATTTTTCAAATGTTTTCCACTCATTAATCCATTGGATTTTTTTCCCATTTTCTTTTGATTTTGCTTTTTCTTTATCGTAGCATCCTGCCTTTCTTTTATCGTGCATTCTGCTTTCTTTTTATCGTAGATTTTTCTTTCGCAAAGAAAAAGCTACTACTTTACTTTAACTTCCATGTCAAAATGTCTTTTGAACAGCTCATTAATCAGCTGGAGATTTTTATGGTCTCTGCCTATTAATAACCCTTTTGTTTTCATATCACTATATACAGTTGCTATATTTTTTTCAACATTAATGCTTTTTAAACTTAATGGATATGTAAAATTTCTTAAAAATATCTCAGGATTTTTATTAAACTCAATAATTCTTATTTTTTTCTTAAACATGCCCTCTAATCTCCGTAAATTCTCATTTTTTCTTCCAAGAGCCAATCTTAAATCACCTTCCTTAACAATAAAAATAAAAGTTTCATCTTCGTAAAAATCAAGAACACTAGCCCTTGTTAAGTTTTCAAATAAATTAATAAATTGAATTTTTCTTAAGTCTAACTTCATCTTTACTTTTTATTTTCCCCGAAGGCTTTTCTTAAAAGGCTTCATTTTATACCAAGTACAGAAATAGGAAATGGCTTCTTGCATATAATCCCTAGTTCTTCATTATTTTCTTTTAAATTTATAACTTCTATTTTTCCAATTTTGCCATAATGCATAACATCTTCTTTTATTTCATTAGGGCAGTTTAAAGCAACATATACTTTGGAAATGTTTCCATTCTTCATTCCCCGAATAGTCCTTTCAGTGCCAATTACAATTTCTTTTTCCTGAATATCTTTTTTTATGTCGCTCATATTATTTTCCTTTAAATTCTTCTTTTAAAGCTTTTCTTTTAGTCTTTTTTATTGATAATGCTTTCTTTTTATCGTAGATTTTTCTTTGCCATGAAAACTTAAAGTTTTCAGGGTCCCAAAGACATTGTCCTTAGCTTTTGAATCTTTCATCTTAGCAACTAAGCTAGGCAATCCAGTACCAATTGGTACAGGCTGATTAACCATGACATTCTCAATTACAGAGACAAGTTTATCCTCTTCTCCCTTCATGCATGCTTTTACAATATGATTTATAGGAGTTTCAAAACTAGCTCTAGCTAAAACAGATTCTTTTTCATTAGTAATTCCTGTTCTTGTTATACCTTTTATAGTTCCACTATGAGTCATAACATCTCCAAGTAACATAGTATGTCTTATATCAACATTTAATCCCTGATTTTGAATAACTTCTAATGATTCATTAATAATAGCTTGTCTTGCAGCTTCTATTCCTAATACTTCAGCCATTGCAAAAATATTATTTGTTACTGTCCTTGTTTTGTCCACTCCATCAATGTTGAAAACTTCTTTCAAATTATCTCCAGAGCAATAAATTATATATTCAGCATCTTCTTTTTTAGGAAGAACCTGTTTAATTCCTTTTACTCCTCTTATGTTTATATCTTTGCATTTTTCTTTTAATAAGTAAATATCTTTTAGTGAAGGAGTCTCTGCTTTGTATTTAATATTAAATCCATCTTTAGTCTGTTTCACATTAACATCTTTCAATCCTTCTTTAACAGCATTCATAACCTGTTCATCTTTCAATTTAATCATCTTCAATTTTTCATAATCCAAAACAATCTCAATTTTAAATTCAGATAAATTCAAGGAAAATTCAGTTGCAATGTCTTTTAATTTAGTTTCCTTTAATAATGCAGCAACTTCTCTTACTTTTTTCTCATCATTTTTGTAATCTTTTTCTAAATAAACAGTCAATTTAGGAGTGCTAGGCTCTTTCCTGGCATCAAAAATTTCAATTAATCTTGGTAAACCTCTAGTAACAGCTACTTCAGCTACACCTGCAAAGTGGAATACATTTAATGTATTATGCGTAATAATCCCTTCAAAAGTTGTAAATGTTTCTAATCCAGGAACACTTAAGTCATATACATAATCTTCATTATCAATATATTCTATTTTTTCAATTGAATCCCAGACAATATCAGAATAAAACATTCTGTTCATTATTTTAAGTTCATTTTTTATATCAATATTTTTTTCCTTAGCAATATTCTCAAATATTTTCATATGCCTGAATAAAGCTGTTCTTCCAATCTTCTGCCTTTTTGTGAAATTATTAATGTACCTTGTTGGATAGTCTAATTTTTTAGCTACATCATAAAATAGACTGTCAAATCCAGAAATCATGTCATTATAATCCTGGCTTTTCTCATTTAAGAAAATTTTAGCTTTTTCAGCTAATTTCTCAAGAGCTATTTTCTTATGTTCTATGCTGCTTCCAACATTCATTAAAAATAAAGGAGCATATTTATATGGAATTAACAACCAATACTGTCCTTTCTTATCCTTTGTTTTGTATGAAAATATTTTAAATCTTGTTAATAACAAAGCAACTCCATCAATTAATTCTTTTGAGTTTGAACTCGCTCTTATCATATCTCTTTTTACACTAAAATTACCATCACCATCAAAGTATCCCCTTAATAATCCAGCAACAAATTCCTCTTTGGCACTATAGCTGAATTCAGGAATTTCTTTATTGTAAGAGCCTGTTTTGCAGATTGTTTTTATGAAATTCGCAAACAAGGATGAATTTATTTTTATATCTCTTGAAAATGAAAATCCTCTTTGGTGGTATTCTTCTTTGTATCCCAAGCCCAAAACCTTATTGGTAAACTCCTTGATATTATAAATAAAAGAATCATCAATATTTGAGATATTTATCTGCCCGTTAGTTGCATTTCCTTCAGCCAAATAAGCTCCTATAAAGAAGCCAAACAATTTATCCAGATTTAATTTTTTAGGCAATGATTTTGCCAATGTTTTTTCTCTTATTAATCTCCCATCAGATTCTATTACTTTAAATCTTGTATCTTCTTTTATGTCCATATAACTCTTTAATTCAATTTCTTCTATGCAATGCTCTGGAAGATATTTTATTACAGGAATTCTGTTTCCTATGCTTAATTCTCTTCCAATAACAGGCATTATTTTATTATTTTTTCGTGTAACAAAAGAATGATTATCAGTAGCAATAATGCTTCTTCCTGATTTAGTAATTAATTTTAATAGTTTTTTATTTGTCTTATGCCTGCTGCATTCTATAATTCTTTTCCATTCAACTTTTTCTTCCTGATTTAAGCTTGGTGCATAAGCCTCATAATCATTTAAAGGCACTATCTCGCTGTCATTTACCTTTAAAGAGCCATTTATTTTCACCAAAGAATCTACAAATTTTCCTATTTCTAAAATTTTTATTTTATCTTTTATTTTTATAATGACTTTTTCATTTTTAGCAATACTCATTTGCGTACCTGGTTCACCAAAAGATTCAGCAGTAATTATTCCAATTCCTTCTCCTGGATTTATTTTTGCACTTTCATACTCTTCTCTTAACCTGTCTAAAACTTTTTTTAGCTGAGCTTTAGTTAATTTATATTCATCACTAATCTTTTCAGCTTCTAATATTAATTTTTCAGGAATATCATTATACTCTTCATGTAATTTATCCATTCTCAGCAATCTCCTTGACAATTCTTTTTACATTAATTACTCCACCTTCACTCTTTGAAATATCAACATTATCATCACCATAAACAAATTGTATAACTCTTTTGTTTCCATCTCTAACAGTATTGTCATATTCAATTCTTAAATCCTGCAATGCATTAGCCAATCTTCTATACAAATAACCTGATTTAGGTGTTCTTAATGCAGTGTCCATAAGAGAATCCCTTCCAGTCATACCATGGAAGAAGAATTCATAAGGAGTCATCCCATTTTTATATCCTCTTCTAATGAAACCCCTTGAACTAGGTTCTAAACTTCCTCTTTTGAAAACAGATAATGTTCTGTTTTTGTAACCATTTTTAACTCTTGAACCGCCTAATGACTGCTGTCCTACACAAGCAGACATCTGAGCTAAGTTAAGTAAATTACCTCTAGCACCAGATAATGCCATTAGAACAGTTGAATTTTTCTTTAAATTAGCTTGTTCAGAAACATTTTCTCC
>JAGVYZ010000048.1 GCA_018303025.1 Candidatus Woesearchaeota archaeon | reverse complement strand
TGGTCTGCTATTATTCTCATTGCTTTTGTTGTTTCATTGCTTTCATTATATTTCTTCTTTGAGATTTTTTCTATTTCCTTAATTAATGGCTGCCAGGCATCTGTTAGGTAATTATCTTCATAACCGGATAAAATTGAGATTGTTCTTTCTACACCCATTCCGGTATCTATGTTTTTTTGCTTTGCTTCTACATACTTACCTTCTTCATTTTTTATGTATTGCATTAAAACATCATTCCATATTTCAACCCATCTTTTATCATTTGGATTGTATATTTTTGGCGCTGGAGTATTATTTGGCTTCCAGTAAAACATTTCTGTATCTGGACCACATGGGCCTGTTTTTCCTGCTGGTCCCCACCAGTTATCTTCTTTTGAAAGAAAAGCTATTCTTTCTTTTGGAATGCCTAAAGAATGCCAAATAGATGCTGCCTCATTGTCTTTTGAAGCATTATTATCACCTTCAAAGCAAGTAACAGATAATCTTTCTATTGGGATTTTAAGTTCTTTTGTTAGGAATTCAAAAGACCAAGAAATTGCTTCTTTTTTGAAATAATCTCCTACTGACCAATTACCTAACATTTCAAAGAAAGTATGATGAGTAGTGTCTCCTACATCATCTATGTCACCTGTTCTTATGCAGTTCTGAACATTACACAAACGCTTGCCTAAAGGATGAGGCTGGCCTAATAAATAAGGAACTAATGGATGCATACCTGCTGTTGTAAATAAGACTGTTGCGTCATTTTCAGGAACTAAAGAGGCATTTGGTATCTCTTTATGGTTCTTACTCTTAAAAAAATCAATATATTTTTTGATTAATTCTTTTCTGTTCATAAAAATAGAAAAAAGAAAGAGTATTTAAATTTATATCTGATTCAATCTATTTTGTATAGCCTGTATTTCTTCTTCAAAAGAATCAAGTTTTTCCTTTGGCATTGGCTTTACTTTAATTTGCTGTTCTCTGTGCTCTTTATGATGTTCTGGCTTTATTGTTTTTTTCCCTTCTTTTTCCAGCTGAATCTTTTGTTCTTTTATAGAAACTTTAGGCATTACTGAATGAAAAGAACTAACCAAAGAATGGGTATGCTTTAATTGCAAGCTTAATTCTTGCAATGCATTTGCTTTTCTGCTTTTTACTGCTTTTATTTTTTCATACCTTTTCATTAATCTTATCATGTCAATAGCTGAAGTCAGAATTTCTTTTCTTGCTTGAGAACTTTCTTGTATTTCTGTGTACAATGCATTGTCAACTTCTAATTTTTGCTTCATTTTTTTTCAAATAATATGCTATCAATATCCAAAACACGATCTTTGATTTTTTTGATATCTTCATGCCATGCTGAAAACTCTGCTTCTTCTTCTGCTCTTATATCTTCTAATTTGGCTAGAATATCATCTGTTTTTTTCAAAGCATCTTTTATGTTTTCTAATTTTCTCATTGCATCTTTGTAATCTTCTACTCTTACAAATAATTGCCTGTCTGATTGAGAATATGATGGTTGAGAACGTGTAGTGTAACTTCTTTCTTCTGGTTCATCTTTTGGCATTGAACTTAATTCTGGCAATTCGTCGTGAACAGCAGAAGAATAAGTATCTTCGTGCTTTTCCTCACTTTGATTCATATCAAAATCCTGAAATTTTGGTAATTCTAATTTAGGAAGTTCTGTCATTGTATCTGGCTTTGGAACATCCGTATTTTCTTTCTTTTTAAAGAACATAATCACACCTCCACATTTTATATTTTTAACATAACTTTCTTATTAAAGGTTTCCTTGCTATTCTTTTGTAGTAAATTTGTGTAGTGTAAATATAAGGGTTGCACCCTTCATGAACCTGCTAAACTTGCCTTCATGAACCTACTCACTTTCTTTAAAAAAGAAGTTTAATGAAGACTTAAGCTCTTCAAATGTTTAATAAATTAAACATAATCAAGAAAGAAAAAGAACAAAAAACTCGAGGAAAGGTTTTTAAATTCTTTTATTCTTTTATAGGGAAATGGAGAGAATATTAGGTTTAGTTGAAGAACTTCTTAAGGAGTTAACTGGAGTTGAAGTTATACCTGTTTTTAAGATATTATGTTTGGGAGAAAATATCAATGAATTTGATATTGCTGAAAAGCTTCATACTAACATAAACAATACTAGAACTTTATTGTATAAACTAGTGAACAATAATCTTGCTTTTTCAACAAAGAAGAAAGACAAGGATAAAGGATGGTATATTTATTTCTGGAATTTTAATTTTAAACATGCAAGAGACTTGATAATTGAAAGAAAAACAAGACAATTAAGCGAGTTAAAACAACAATTTGGATTAGAGCTCAAAGGAGTTATGTATGAATGTCCAAACAAGCATATTAGCGTAAGCTTAGAAAAAGCAATGGAAATTAATTTCAGATGCACTGAATGTGAAACCTTGTTAATTCATAAAGAGATTGGAAGAGATAAAGAAGAATTAGATAAAGAAATTAAGACTATTGAAGAAGATTTAAAGTTACTAGAAGGTCCAATAGATGAACAAGGAATATACAAGTTCAAACAAGATATTCAAAAGAAATATCAGAAAGGAAGAGGAAAGAAAACAAAGAAAGAAAAGAGAGAAGAGAAGAAAAAAGCACTTGAAAAGAAAAAACCAAAAAAACCTGTTAAAAAGAGTTATCACGGCAATGTATTATTTAAAGGAAATTTCTATGAAAGAAAGAAACAGGAAACTGACAAAAAGGCTGCTAAAAAGAAAGAAAGAGCTGATAAGAAGAAAAATAAGAAAGTAAAACCTAAAAAAAGTGGACTTTTTTCAAAATTAAAAAAAATAAAATTTTAATCTGATTTCATGTCGGAAAATCCAACTAATAGGAATACTAAGCCGATTAATATTACAACTGCTGGAATTGAGCCTTTTAATAATATTAAGAAGGAATCCCACCATTTGTAATATCCGTAAAAAAATATACCTACTAGCATTAACAATAATCCGAAAAATACTTTTAGTAATGCTTTTACGATATCCATATCTTAATTGAAAAGGAGTGATTTAAATACTTTTTGATATTCTTATTTATATTTTGGTTTGCTACCTGATGAAAAAGCGAAATACAAAGATTTTTAAAACATCTTTTTTTAAGATTGGTTATGGGATACTTAAAGTACTTTTCAGAAATGTGGAAAAACCAAGATAATAAAGCTTTAGTTCGAGAGAGAATGATAGAATGGAGAGCTTCTGATGCTGTTACTAAAGTAGAGAATCCTATGAAATTAGACAGAGCAAGAGCTTTAGGTTATAAGGCTAAACAAGGTATATTTATTGCAAGAGTCAGATTATTAAGGGGTGGAAGACAAAGACCTATTATCAAGAAAGGCAGAAAGACCAAGAACAGAAGAAGAATGAAAATTGTTGAGAAAAGCTACCAGGTAATTGCTGAAGAAAGAGCTAATAAGAGATTTCCTAATTGTGAAGTTATTGGAAGTTATGAACTTGGAAAAGATGGAAAACATTATTTTTATGAAGTAATCTTAGCTGATAGAGTACAAGGAAGCAAATATCCTGAATTAAGATATTTAGCTTATTCCAGAGGAAGAGTTTATAGAGGAAAAACTTCTGCTGGCAAGAAATCCAGGGGCTTAACTGGAAAAGGCCTTGGTTATGAAAATTTAAGACCTAGAAATACTCGTTAGGTTTCTTTTTTAAAAAAAGAAATTCCTGAAAGAAAAATAAAAGATGAAAAAGTTCTGATAAAGAAAACATTTTTGGGAAAAGAAAAAATTTATATACTTCTTTATTTTACTATTTTTATGAGACCTGTTATGCTTTCTCAAGAAGAAATTCCAGATTATCTTGATGCTGTTAATTCTTTTAGATTTGAGAAAAAAGATTTCATACCAGTTTATGGTCTTTATAATTATGCAAGAAGAATGATAAAACCTGAGACACCTGAAGAGATTACTACAACATTTACAACATTAAGAGAAGCCAGAAAACATGATACAGTTTTAAATGAAGTATTGCACTTGGGAACAGCAATCTGGCCAACAAATAGAGAAGTAATGGGTGCTAATATGAGAATTGTTTTAATGAATATTGCTATGGTTGTTTATAATGTTTATTTACCTCTTTTAATTACGTTAAAAATCTTAGAAAATAACTCTTAATCTAATGGTTACCGTTATGGGAAACCTTTAAATAATACTTGTTACAAATATTTTTATGGAAATTTACAATAATATTGTTCATATTCTTGAACAATCTCAAAGAGGATTATTAACTAATGAGATTTCAGAGAAGCTGAATCTTGAGAGACATACTGCTTCAAAATATTTGCAACTTTTAAAAGAAAAAGGAATTATTTCTGTAAAAGAAATAGGAAAAGCTAAATTATGGTTTTTATCTAATGATTCTAAATTAGAGCAATTAAAAAAAATAAGCGATAAGCTTGGCATAAGTTTGGATAGTTTATTTTCTAGCCTTGCACATGATATTGTCGTGATTGACAAGAATAACAAAATAATCATAGGCAAAACCAAATGTGATGAAAGAAAATGCAAAACATGCATGACTAAAAAAACTCTTACAACAGGCAAAGAGCAAAAAATGATAAACAAAAATTTGGAATTGATAAGCTCGCCTATTAAAGATGATAGAGGAAAAACTATAGGAATAATAGAATTTTCAAGGAGATTAAAATGAAGCTTTTTTTTGTAACCAATGAAAGATGAAATCTTTCGTGGCCACGAAAACAAAGTTTTCGTTGGAAAGAAATCTTCAATAAAGAAAAACATTTAGGAAAAAGAAAAATGAAAAATGAAAAAATAACTAAAGATATGACTATAAATTCAATTATTGAAAAATATCCTAAATCAATAGAAATTATGTTCAAATATGGATTACACTGCATTGGGTGCCATGTAAGTGCATTTGAAAGCATAGAACAAGGTTCATTAGGGCATGGAATGGACAAAAAAACCTTTGACAAATTTTTAAAAGAACTTAACCAGGTTGCTACAAAAAAGGTGGTTAAAAAATGAACAAAGGAAGCTTTTTCTTTGTAAAGAAAAACCTTCAGGAAAAAGAAACATTAGGAGAAAAATAAAATGAATAAAGAAGATTTTCCATTTTTCAAAAGAAGAATAAACAACAGGGAAATAATTTATTTAAATAGTGCTTCTACAAGTCAAAAACCGTTTCATGTGATTGATGCAATAAATGATTTTTATGAAACCTATAATTTTAGCTATTCTGAAAATGAAAACAATGAAGTCAATGAAATTTATGAAGCTAACAGAAGAAAAATAGCTTCTTTTGTTAAAGCTGAACAAGAAGAAATAATCTTTACAAAAGGAACTACTGAAAGCATTAATTTTCTAGCTTCTTCACTTGATATAAAAAAAGGTGATGAAGTCCTTGTTTCTGAATTAGAACATGATTCTAATGTTTTACCCTGGCAACAAATATGCAAAGTTAAAGGTGCCAAACTTAAATTTATTAAAGTAAACAATGAAGGAGAGCTAGATGACATTGGAAAATATTTAACCAAAAAAACAAAAGTAGTAAGCTTAAGTCATGTTTCTAATTTCTTGGGAACTACTTTTAATATAAGCGAGATTGGAAAAAAGATTCATGAAAATAATTCTCTTTTTGTTGTTGATGGCAATCAAAGTGTTCCAAGCATAAAATATAATGTAAAAGAATCTAATATTGATTTTCTTGCTTTTTCAGGACATAAAATGCTGGGACCTTCTGGAATTGGTGTTTTATATGGTAAGAAAGAATTACTTGAAAATCTTAAACCTTACCAATATGGAAGTTTTATGAGCCAGAAAATTGAGACTAATACTTCTGAATTAAAAAAAACACCATTCAAATTTGAAGCAGGAACACCCAATGTTGAAGGTGTTATTGGACTTGGAGCTGCTGTCAATTATTTGAATAAGATTGGGATGGAGAATATTGAATATAATAACAGGAAATTGGTCAATCTTTTTCTTGAAAAAACAGATGGAATAAAAAATCTTCATGTTTATGGAAAAAACCAGGAAAATCTTGTTTCGTTTAATTTTGATTTACTAAGCGCAGGAAATGTTTCTGCTATTTTGAACAGGGAAAATATTTTTATTAATTCTGGAAATCATAATGTTTCTTTGTTTCATAAAAAATTAAAGATAGATGAAAGTGCAAGAATCAGTTTTTATCTTTACAATAATGAAGAGGATGTTAATGCTCTTGTTTATGTTTTAGAAAAAATAGGAAAAAGCTTTGCGAAAAAATGAAAAGAATATACATGGATAACGGAGCTACAACAAAAGTTGCTCCTGAAGTTGCTAAAGTTATGAAAAAATATTTTAGCGATAGCTATGGAAATTCTTCTTCTTTGCATAAATTAGGAAGAGATGCTAATAAAAAAATTGAAGAAGCAAGAAAAATAATTGCTGATTCTATAAATGCTGAACCTAATGAAATAATATTTACTTCTGGCGGAACTGAAAGCAATAATCTTACTTTGAAGGGAATTGCTTTTGCTAATGAAAAAGGAAGTCACATTATTGTCACTAAAGTTGAACATGATTGCGTATTAAATAGTGCTAAATGGCTTGAAAAACAAGGATATAAAATAACTTACCTTAATGTTGATACTGACGGATTTGTGAATGAGAAAGATCTTGAGAAAAGCATAAATGAAAAAACAATTCTTGTTTCTATAATTCACGGTAATAATGAAGTTGGAACTATACAAAATTTAGAAAAATTAGGAAAAATATGCAGGAAGAGAAATGTTTTATTTCATACTGATGCTTGCCAGAGTTATACTAAAACTGAAATTGATGTTAAAAAACAGAATCTTGATTTGGTTACTTTAAATTCACATAAAATTCATGGACCTAAAGGCGTTGGAGCTTTGTTTATTAGAAAAGGAATTAATATTACGCCTTGGCAACATGGTGGCGGGCATGAATTTAATTTAAGATCTGGAACATTAAATGTACCTGGAATAATTGGATTTTCGGAAGCTGTGAAAATTGCAAATAAAAAAGATATTGAGCACATGATTAAACTAAGAGAGAAAATTATTGAAGGTGTTTTTGATAAAATTTCTGATGTCAAATTAAATGGAAGCAAAAAAGAAAGATTGTGCAATAATATTAATTTTACATTTTTTGGCATAGAAGGAGAGGGCATTGTTGGGTATTTAGATGAGAAAGGAATTTGTGCTTCAACTGGCTCTGCATGCAGTTCAAATTCATTAGAACCAAGCCATGTTTTGCAAGCAATTGGATTTGAAAGAAAGGATTGCAATTCCAGCTTAAGATTAACTTTAAGCAGATATAATACTGAAAAAGAAGTTGATTATTTGTTAAAAGTTTTACCTGAAATCATTGAAAAATTAAGGAGGTTTACGCCCTACAAAAATGTATAGCCAAAAAGTCTTAAAAATTTTCAAAAAGCCAAAAAACATGGGGAAAATTAAGGATGCTGATGCTGTTGGAGAAGTGGGCAACTTAAATTGCGGTGATGTAATGAAAATTTATCTTAAAGTTGAAAAGAATAAGATAAAAGATGTTAAGGTAGAGACATTTGGGTGCATTGCAGCTATTGTAACCAGTTCTCTTTTAACTGAAATGGCAAAAGGTAAAACATTAGATGAAGCTTATAAGATTACTAATAAAGACATTTCTGAAGGATTGGAGTTACCTAATATTAAATTACATTGTAGTGTATTGGCTGCTTCTGCTTTAAGAAAAGCTATTGATGATTATAGAAAAAAGTTTAAAGTATAAATTCTTATAGAGATAATGGATAAATTAAGATTTGGCACAGCTGGAATACCTTTGAGTACAGGAAAACCAAGTACTGAAAATGGAATTAATAGGGTTAAAGAGTTAGGACTAGAATGCATGGAACTGGAATTTGTGCATAGCATTCATGTTACAAAAGAGAAAGCTCCTTTAATTGCTGATATTGCTAAGAAAAATAATGTTGTATTAACCTGCCATGCTCCTTATTTTGTAAATCTTAATTCTAGTGAACCTAAGAAATATCATGCAAGCATTTCTTATATTGCTACATCTGCCAAGATAACTTCTTTATGTCATGGTTATAGTGTTTGCTTTCATGCTGGCTATTACATGAAAATGGAGAAAGAAAAAGTTTATGCTAAAATAAAAGAAGGTGTAAAAGAGATTGTTAAAATAGTTAAAGAGGTTGATGACAAGATATGGATAAGACCCGAGGTTGCTGGAAAAGTTTTACAGTTTGGAGATATTGATGAGGTTTTGAAATTGTCATCTGAAATAGAACAAGTTTTACCTTGCATTGATTTTGCTCATTTACATGCAAGAAGCAATGGAAAATATAACACTTTAAATGAATTTAGAGAAATATTTGAGAAGACTGAAAAAAATTTAGGAAAAAAAGCTTTAGAAAACATGCATATTCATATGTCTGGAATAAGATATAGTGAAAAAGGTGAGAGAAATCATTTGGAATTAAAGGATTCTGATATGAATTATAAAGATTTAATTAAAATATTTAAAGAATTTAAGATTAAAGGGGTGGTTGTTTCTGAAAGCCCTAATATTGAGAAAGATGCTTTACTAATGAAGAGGATATATGAAAATAAATGATAATGCTTTTGATTTTGAATTAAAAGATGCAGATGGAAATCTAATAAAATTGAGTGATTATAAGGATAAAACTGTGATATTATATTTTTACCCAAAAGATAATACTCCTGGATGTACAAAAGAAGCCTGCAATATTAGAGACAATCTAAGTTCATTAAAGAAAAAAGGATTGATAATTTTTGGAATAAGTCTGGATAATGATGAAAGTCATAAAAAGTTTACTGAAAAATATAACTTAAATTTTCCTTTGTTAAGTGATAATGACAAAAAAGTTTCTAAAGCTTATGGCATTTATGTTAAAAAAAATATGTATGGGAAAGAATATTATGGAATAAAAAGAACTACCTTTATTATTGAAAAGATGAAGATAAAGAATATTATAGAGAAAGTTGATGTTGAAAATCATGCAAAACAAATTTTAGAATTACTTTAATGCTTTTAAAATTCTTTCATAAACTTCTTCTATTGAACCATTACCATCTATAAACTTTATATTCTTTTTTTGCTTTTTGTAATAATCTACGACTGGCTGGGTTTGCTCATGATAAATTTTGAACCTGTGCTTTATTACATTAATATCATCATCTAATCTTTTTCTTAATTTTAGCCTTTTGATTATTTCTTCTTCTGTTGTTTTTATTACAATCATAATGTCAAAATCATTAAAACTTCTTGCTTGATGCAAATCTCTGGGATAACCATCCATTATGAAACCTTCTGGATGTTTTTTTAATTTAGCTTTTACAACTTGATCAACTAGTTCATCTGGTGCTAAATCACCTTTATCCACATAGGACTCAATTTTTTTACCTATTGCTGTTTTATTCGCAATTTCATTTCTTAATAAATCACCGGCTGAAACTGCAGGAATATTATACTTTTTTGATATTAAAGAAGCCTGAGCTGATTTTCCTGTGCCTGGAGGACCTGAAAGTAATATTCTCATAAACTTTAAAGAATTTGATATTTTAAAAACTTAACCTGTGTAATTATTTACATCTATTGACTCTTCTTTTTTCCAGGATTCCTGCATTTTTGAACTAACTTTTATTACTTCTACCTTAAACTTGTTCCAATTTTTGAAAATTTCATTGATGAACAAAATTTCCTGCTTTTCATCGGGAGAAACATCTAAAGATAATGATTTTCTTTCATAGTACATTAATTTTTTATACATTTCTTTCATCTTTGTTTTTTCTTCATCTGTAAAATGTCTGCCTTCATGCAAACTTATTATGCTTGCCTGGGTTGGAAATAGGATTCCTTCTAAAATTCTGCAATAGAAAATTATTTTATCATTCATTTTTCTTCTTATGTTTCTTAATAAATGGGGTTTGTCTTTTATTGATGAGATTTCAAATTCATTATCCAAATCACTAAATTTAGGGAGAGAATTTTTCTTCTTCAGAATATTGTACTCTACTTCAAGATTAAATTTTTCTTCCATTTTAAGAAATACTGAATTTTTTTACTATATAGCCAAGAGCATTATCTGCTGTGTCTGTTGTTGCAAACAAGATTATTGCTATCAAAATCACTACTGCTATTATTATTGCTTTTTTATGCTCTGTATAAAATTCATGCATTGTTTCTTTTGGTTGCTGTTCTTCCATGTTATTTGTATTTTTTAATTACTTTTAAAGTTTACTACGCCCATCTAAAATATAGTCTTCTTTTTTTGGAATAATTAAATTGGGAAGATACCTATCTTTTCTTTCTGAAGATTTTTTTGTATAATATCTAAACAAGTGATTTGCTATTGCATCTGCACAATTTACTAATGAGTAATGAATATCTGCCTTTGGCTCTATTGAGACTGATATGTGGTGGGGTAAATATCTTCTTAATCTTCTTATTTCTTTTGAAAGCATTTCTCCATCTATAATTACTTTGGATGGATTTCCAAATGCTTTGATTAATTCAATATAAGCAATTAATCTTGTATCTTTTATTGTAAATATATTTGCAAATTCTTTTGGTATTAATATATGCCTAAAATCGCGGTTTTCTAAAAATAAACTAATATCCTTACATTTTCTTCTTTTTCCAAATTGACTTGAAACTATATCTTCTGAATTTCTAGAAGCTACAGCAACATAAACTTCGGGAAATCTACCATGATTAGATTCATCTATTCCCATAAAATCAAATGCTTCTTCAGTTGACTGCATTTATTTTATGAAATTATTTATTTAAAAAGAATTACTGAAAAGAAAAATGCATATTAAAAAGCCTCAGAGGAGATTTGAACTCCCGACCTCGTCCTTACCGAGGACGCGCTCTAAACCAGGCTGAGCTACAGAGGCATTACATTAAAATGCAGAGAAATATGTTTTAAAAGAGTTTTCATTTGAAGCCTTTTAAAAAAAGCCAAAAAGGAGCAAGATCCTTTAGCATTCAGCAAAGCCAAATGCTTCAGGGAAAAGAAAGTTTATTTGAACTTTTTATAAGAAATCCAGATTAAGATTATTAATTCTATACCTAAAACAACTACTTTCGTTACTTTTCCAAAGTCTGAGAAGTATCTAATTGTTGCTTGTAGAATTATAATTAATCCGCCTAATAAAAAGCCGAATGAGACTGGCTCAATTAAGAAATAAATTCCTGCGATTAGAGCTATAACTGCTAAAATTATAAATATTGTAAAAGCAAATCCTGCATATTCTTTTCTATCACTATCGTATCTTATATTACAATCTGAGCAGGTTACATTGTAAGGACAACCATTTGAATCATAAACATAATTGACATACCCTTGCCCATTATAGCATTGATTGTAATCATATCTGAAATTAGTGCAATTAACTGGATTTGCTGGAATCTCTTTGAAAGCAGGTGTAAATGAATTTGTTGAAAAATTACAATATGTTTCATATTTTGGCTCTGCATAGAATAAATCTACTGCAAAGACTAAAAATAGGGTTAGTAAAATTGCAATTGCTACACTTATTAAGATTCTTCTGAAATCTTTCATATTACTTTTGATAATTCTTTTTATTAAAAATGTTTCTGTAGATAGGTTTATAATTTTTTTCTTTGTTACTTTATTATGCCAGAAAATGATGTTGTTGTTTTAGGGGTATGTGCTAATGCTGCTTTCACTGGAAAAATTATGCCTGTTTCTTATTCTAGACTAGTGATATGGGATAAATCAAGAAAAGACAATGGTTATTTTTATACCCAATACAACTCAAGAGAGTTAGATCCTATTGATATTAAAAGAGAATTAGAAATTGCAGAAGATCGAAGAAAATTAGATTCGAGTGGGGGATTTGGAGTTCGTTCTTCTGATTTTCTTGGTTCAAAAGCTTTAGCTAGTGATGAAGAACAACTAAGATATTCTGGTGGTGAGTTTGTTTCTCTTAGAAGAGCTAAAACTTTTTTTTGGCTGAGGAATCCAGAGGGTTATATCCAAGGTCATAAGGGATTATATGTAAGAAAAGATATTTATGAAAAATTAAAAAAATTAGTAGGCGAAGATTTTAATGAATTAAATTTTCAAGAAGAATTATATGGTCGAGAGGTTGTTATTTGGATTGCTGAAGAGAATTTTATTGATTCGCAAGTTCATAAATGGTATGAACTTGGAATAGCGCAGATTGATAGAATGATTAAGAGATACTTAATGGGTGAAGGAAAGGATGTTAATTCTATTCGAGAAATATTAGGCTTATGTTTTACGGATCATCCTGATGAAAAACAACAAATAGCTTTACGAGAAATAGTTTTAAGTCAGGAACCTATTACCTTAGATACATTAAGAAAAACCAGATTTTGGGGAGAAAGTAATCCCATTGACTCTTTAGAACAACTTACAAGAAGAGTTGATATTTTTAAGGATAGTTTGATGAGCTAAATTTTATACAACTTTGAAAATATATAATGAAGATTGTTTATATGAATCCTTTTCTTTGAAGAAAAGCATTAGAAGAACAAGTTCTTCTAGCATTAAGCAAAGCTTAACACTTCAGGGAAAAGAACATTTAGAAACCATGCAAAGAAATAGACTTTTTCAAAATATATAATAAACTTTGTCTATGTTTATTGAGCTTTCTTTTAAAAAGAAACCTCAAGGAAAGAAAAAAGATTTATACAATTTTTAAAATATATAATAAAGAATGTTTATCTTTATATAGCTCTTAGAGGTTTTTTATTTACAGGATGACTAAATATATTATTGTTGCTGGGGGAGTTATTTCTGGTGTAGGAAAAGGAGTATCTACTGCTTCTATTGGAAAGATTCTAAAAGAATATGGATTTTCTGTAACTGCTATTAAAATTGACCCCTATATTAATTATGATGCAGGAACATTAAGGCCAACTGAACATGGTGAAGTATGGGTTACTGATGATGGGGGAGAAATAGACCAGGATTTGGGTAATTATGAAAGATTTTTGGAAATAGATGTTCCTAAGAAGAATAATATAACAACAGGACAGATTTACAAGACAGTCATTGACAGAGAAAGGAAAGGTGAATATTTGGGAAAGACAGTGCAATTTATTCCTCATATTCCTGATGAAGTTAAAAGAAGAATTGTTGATGCTGGGAAAGGATATGATTTTGCTTTAGTTGAAATTGGAGGAACTGTTGGGGACTATGAAAATGTTCCATTTTTATTTGCTATGAAATCTTTAGAAAGAGATATTGGCAAAGAGAATATTCTTTATGTTTTAGTTACTTATCTTTTGATTCCTAGACATACTGAGGAAATGAAGACTAAGCCTACTCAACAGGCTATTAGAATGCTGGCTGAAAGTTCTGGAATATTTCCTGATTTTATTTTATGCAGAGCACCTATTGCTTTAGATGAAGTAAGAAGAAAGAAAATTGAGGTTTATGCTAATATCAAATCTGATTATATTATTTCTGAACCTGATATTGATACTATTTATAGAATTCCATTAGATTTAGAGAAAGAGAAAATAGGGGAAAAGATTCTTGATAAGTTTGGGCTACTTGAGAAGAAAAAAGCTGATTTTAGTAAATGGGAAAAATTAGTCAATAATATTGCTAGTCCTTTACATAGAATTAAAGTGGGGATTGTTGGAAAATATGTTGATTCAGGTGAGTTTATGTTAAGTGATTCTTATATTTCTGTTAATCAGGCTTTAATTCATGCTGGGGCTAATTTAGATGTTAAGGTTGAGATTGAGTGGGTTGATGCCAAGAAACTAGAGAAAGATGAATTTGAAGTTGAAAGATTAACTAGGTTTAATGGTATTATTATTCCTGGAGGTTTTGGAAGTTCTGGGGTAGAAGGAAAAATAAAAGCTATTAAATTTTGCAGAGAGAGAAATGTTCCATTTTTAGGATTATGCTATGGAATGCAACTTGCTTTAGTTGAATTTGCTAGAAATGTTTGTGGTCTGGATGGAGCTAATACATCTGAAGTTGAGGAAGATACAAAATATCCTGTTATTGATATTTTAGACGAGCAAAAAGAAGTACTAAGAAATCATGATTATGGCGCTTCTATGAGATTAGGAAGCTTTGCTGCTATTTTAGATGAAAATTCAATTGTTTATAACCTCTATAATAAAAGATTAGAAGAAGATGCCCAGAAAATTTTAAATTTAAAGGGAAGCTTTAGATTAGGGATATTAAATTCTGAAAAAGCTGTTTTAGAAAGACACAGGCATAGATATGAAGTTAACCCTGTTTTTGTTGATGTTTTTCAGGACAATGGAATGAGGTTTTCTGGCTGGCATATTATGACTAATGGCTTGAAATTAATGGAGTTTATTGAACTTCCTTCACATAAATATTTTGTAGCTACACAAGCTCATCCTGAATTCAAATCATCTTTAGAAAATCCTGCTCCTTTATTTTTTGGTTTTGTGAAAGCTTGTTTGGAGTAAGCTTTCTTAAAGAAGAAACCTTAAGGAAAGAAAACATTTAGAAAAAACCTTAAGGAAAAAAGAACAGAATGAAATCTTAAGAAAAAAGAAAGAATTATAAGATTAAATAACCTTATTTTATTATGCTTGAACCTAACAAAACAATTAAAAAAATACTTTTACTGCTTTATAAAAGTTATAATTCCACTACTAAAAATATAAATTTTAAAGAATTTTTTAAGATAATCAAAAAAGAAGATTATCAAAGAGTTGTCAACTTTCTTAATTTTCATAGCGATAATTCGGAATCTTATATTTGGATTAGTTCCAAGAAAGATGATATACTTAATCCTGAAAATGATGATTCTTTAAGTATAAATCCTAAAGAAGGCGTTAATTTTTTGAGAGAATTAGAAAAAGAAGAACAAAACGAAAAAGAATATTTACTAAATAAAAAATCTATATCTATTGCAGTTTGGCAAAGAAATACTTCTATAATCTTAGCTATTTTAACTTTATTTTTGGTAATAGTTGGCTTTTTTCAATGGAATACTGCCGATAAATTAAAAGATGTTAGTTCTTTTCAATCTGAGATTTTAAACAAACAAACTGAAATTTCAGAACAAATAGCAATACCTAATAAAGCAGAACTTAAAATCATGCCAATTCAAGAGCTTTCTAATCGTTCTATTTCAATTGGAAGAATAAAAGATAATATCATGGATGGAAGAAATGAATCTTTTGATTTGTGGATAGCTAATACTGGAAGAATTTCAACTAGTTATATTAATTTTTTATATTATACTAATGAAGATTTAGAAATAAGTTGGATAAATAATAATCATATTATTAATATTCTTAGTGGGGAAACAAATCGCTCTGAATTTAAACTTATATTTAAAAATCCTATTCTTAATAAGACTGGTTTATATAACATACCAATAAATTATGATTGTACATTTTGTATTCCTCCAAAAAATCAAGAAAATATTACAATTTGTATCTATGAACTAAATAAAACTCGAGAATGTTGGGAAAATTGACAATATTAATTTTTATATAGAAAATAAATAGTTTTTTAAATAATGAATTATTAATATAATTAATGAAAAAAGAGCAAATAAGTGACAATCTTCAATTAAAAACTATTAAGTTAATTTCAATTTTGATAGCTTTATGTTCTTTAATATTTTTTATATTAGCAGGAAGTTCTAAACCCTTTGGCATTAATTTTACCCAATTTATACTTTTGGGAGCATTTGGTTTATTTACTTCTTATAATTTATGGAAAAATAAAAAATGGGCAAAAATCGTAATTATCATTTTTTCCGTTTTACTTTTATTATTAGTTTTTAGTGATGCAAAAATAGGATTCTTTGAAATACAACATTTTTTAATAACTATTATTGCAATTCTTATAATTGTCTTTTTATGTTTTAATATTTTTAAAAAAAATTAATTACATACCCTAATTTTAGTCTTTTATTTATTTTTAATAAATAAAGTTAACAAAATTTACTTTTTGTATTTCTTTCAATCTTTCACCTTTCTATAATTTCTTTTGTTTTTGCAAGAACTTCCTGAGCTA
>JAGVYZ010000047.1 GCA_018303025.1 Candidatus Woesearchaeota archaeon | reverse complement strand
TATTGCTGAGATTCCAATTCTTTTTTTAATTCGGGATTTAACATGATAATAAAAAACTATTTTTATTAAAAAAGGTTTTGTTAAGAAATTATTGGGTTTTTTGCTCTAAAGTTCCTGCAGTAGCATGTAAGATTGCATTTCTGGTTCTTCGTTTACCATCTTCTACTATTCTTTCAATTTCATTGGCATTATTAGTGCTTTCTTCTCTCAATCTGTCTATGTCTCTTGCTGTTTCTGTATGATAAGCAACTATTGAATCAACTAATTTTTGCACTGCATCAGAACTTAATGATTTGCCATAACCTGCTTCTACTGCTGCTTTTTCCAAGTCTCTTCCTAATGTTGCAACTTGTTCAATGCCTTTGTTTATGCCTTCTTCCATTGCATTTATTGTTTGAGTTGTTTCATGAAGTCCATAAAGAGATGCATAAATAGCGTCCAATGTTGTTAAAACATTAGCATTTGTTCCAAAGAATGTTATTGCTCTTGTATGAAGCTGGTCTTTTGTTCTATTTGACTGCGAAAGTTTTGCAACTAATGCTTCTCCGACATTATAACTAATTGTTAAATGTTCTGCAACATCTTTTAATAACTGGTATTTTCTTTCTTCTTGCTGTTGATTATAAAGTGCTTCATCTCTTGATAATTCTAATCTTGATTTTTCTGATTTATCTGCTCCTGCATAATTATCTACTTTTGCTGCTGCTGTTTGGGTAGCTAATTTTGATTTGTCCCATATTCCTGTTTGAGTTGCTAAAACCTGATGTGCTGCAATTTCTGCTTCCTTTAATGCGAATCTAAAATTAACATAACCATCAATAATTTCTTTTTCCATTTCTAATTGCTTGCCTGTATCTGTTGTTACATCCTGATAAATATCTTTTATTTTTTCAAATCTTTTATGAGGTGTTCCTCTTGCTAATCGCATCCACCAATTTTGAACTCTTTCACCTAAATCCAGCTTGCCATCCTGCAATTGTTCAACTAATGCTGAAGTATCATTTCTTATAGAATCAAACATTTCCTGAACATCAGCATATCTTTGGCCAAAGCGCATATCAGAAATATTATTGCTTACTAATCTGTTATAGACGCCTGCTAATCTTACTGTTTTAGCTATTGCAACTACTCTTGGTTCATCTACGCTTTGCACTTGCTCCAATAAAGTTGCTAATTGATAATCTTCTGCTTGCTCTGGAATTAAATTATATCTTCTAAGAACTTCAACTGATTTTTCAAGATATGGTTTCAAAGCTGTTTCCATTTGTTTTCACTTTTAAGTTAAGATAGAAGAAAGATTTAAAAGTTTATCGGCAATTATTATTTTATGCTTGAGGATAAAAAACCTGGTCTTGCAACATTATTGGAAGTTGGGGATATTGCTTCTGATGTCAGAAGACAGAGAGAGCAAGTTGATTTTTGGTTGAATATTGACATATTTAAAGACGATTTTGTAAAAAGATTATTAGCTAATGCCAGTGCTGCAGGTGAAACTTTAACAGAAGAAGATGCGAGGAAATCTGTTGACATTTATTTAGAAAGACAATATTCTTTTGAACAGCCAAAACATGGTTTTTCAAACAGACTAGCAAATTTATATGTAAACAGGGGAAGAATTTTTGACAGATATGTTAAACCTGCTTTGGCAACAGTTGCTGTTATTGGATTTTTAGCTGTAGCATCAGCAGGAGCAAAAAAATTATATTATGCTGGAAGTGAAGCCAGGGTTGAATCTGCTGTTGAAGAAAATTATCAAAAAAGAGAAGATTTAACAATTAAATTAAGGGATTTTTCTTTATTAAACAACAATAGTTCTGAATCAAATGAACTGAGGAATATTTCTGTAATGTCTGCAAGAGAACTTGATGAAACTAAAAGCTTCTTTGCAAAATATTGTGATTCTAATGGAAGTGCTGATGATAAGGTAACTAGAGAGAATTATAAAGATGTCAGGAGACAATTAAAAGGCATTGAAACTGCTTTAGGTTCTGTAGGGGGAGAGATTGCAAGAGGAGACTTAATTATTGATATTAGAAAAGAATATGAAACTGCTCTTGATATTGCTGTTCAGGGCATAGCAAAAAGAGAAGTAAAAAGCTTATATTCTATTGCTAAAAATAGTTTTAGCGATGTTCCTAAATTAAGAGAAATCAGAGATGCATTAGTAGAAACTCAGGATATAATGAAAGATGAATTTACTGTCAGAATTGTTCAAAGAGAAGGAGAATATTCTTTAATATTTGGAGATTATGGCAGAGGAACAGGCACTAGTTTTTATGCTATTGTTGAAGCTGTTAATTCCAGGGGAAGAGTAGTGCCTTATACTGCTATGAATACTGGAAATGGCATGCCTGTAACATTAAATGTGTGGGCTGAACAAATTCCAGAATCTGTTTATGAAAGACTTAAAGAAGATAAATTAGATGATGGGATTATAGCTGATAATATTTTTGCTGTCAAGCCTGTTGGTTTTCTTGCTGATTCAATCGTAGTTTCTAATCATGACAGCAGTAGAATTGAAAGAGGTGTTCAGTTAAACAACTGGTGAAAAAAATGGTAAGCGGGTCATTTGTTTATAATAAATTGAATTCATTGCAAGTTGAACTTGCTAAAAGTCAGGCAAAATCTTCTGGAGAATTAAATACTTCTGAATTTGAAATAGACAGTTTATCCAGGGAAAGGGAAGAAGGATATGTTAAATTAGCCCTGCATTATCTGCCTGAAATGACTGCAGAAGCTGTCAGAAAAACAATTAGCGAAGCTCAAGAAGAAGTACAAAAAATATTCAGAGCAAGACAAGAAAGAAGAGCAAAATTAGAACAATCAATGGAAGCTGCAGGAAAAAGAAGATTAGTTTTAGAAGAGAGATTGCAAATAATTGATGATACACTAACTAAAAAAGCAGCTGAAAGAGATAATTTAATTGGAGAAATTGAAAAAGGATTAAAAGAAAGACCAGATTATACTGAAGTTATAGGGACTGCAACTGGATTAAGTGAAACACTTGAAGGATATGAAAGAGCATTTAATGAATTTAGAGAAAATGCAGAAAGAAAATTAGGCGAGTACAGGGAAAGCAAATTATTTGCTTATTTATTGAATTGCAATTTTGGAACTCCTGAATATAGTGCAGGAAGAATAAGAGAGACTCTTGATTCATGGGTTGCAGAAATGATTGGTTTTAGCAAAGCAATAGCTGACTATAAACATTTAGTTTCTATTCCTGAATTAATGCAGGCTGAAATACAAAGAACTCAAAGTAGTTTAAAACCATTGCAGGAAAAAGTTGATGCAATTGAAAAAGAATTTGCTGACAGATATGGCTTAACAAGAGTTTTAGAAGAAGGAAGAAAATATAAAAAAGATAAAGATGAAGTGATTTCTTCTATTGAAGAAACTGATAAAGAATCAAGAGCATATGCTAATGAAAGAAGAGAAATAGATGGCGAGAAGGATGAATTTTATAGGCAAGCAATTGGCAAATTAAAAGAATATCTCAAAGGAGAGACTATTAGTGAATTAAAAACACTAGCCAGGTCTACTCCTGGTTCAGAAGATGATGGATTAGTTGCAAGAATTGGGGAAATTGATTCTTCTATTAGAACATTAAAAGATTCTTCTAAGGAGATAAGAGAAAGAAGAGATGGTTATCAAGAGAAAGCTCAGGAAGTAAAAGACATATTATTGGACTTCAAAAGACGTGATTTTGATGAAGAAGGTTCTAATATCAATGTTGACCTTGATGACTTGATAAAAAGATATGTATCTGGAAAAATTTCAAATACAATTTTATGGTCTGAATTAGAAGCGAAACGTACTTATCATAAACCTAAACCTGCTTTTGACGACGACGAATATGGTGGAGGTTATGGTAAAATTTATGGTGGAGGACATAGTCATAGTGGTGGCTCAAGAAGTAGCAACTGGGGTGGTTCTGGTGGTGGAGGATTTAAATTAGGTGGTGGTTCTGGTGGCGGTAGTTTCCACATGCGTGGTGGAGTTTAACTGCAATAATTAGAATTTATTATAAATTTTTTATTTTCTGGATTTAACATAAAAGAAAAAAACAATGTTAAAAATGTTTTTATTGGAAACTTTTGGCTAAATCTCTTATGTTTTTGTCTGTTATTACTTTTTTTCCATCTGCCATAGTTTTAAATGCAGTAAACATTTCATCAAATCTGCCGTCTACATTTATTCCTAATTCTTCTAGTTTTGCTATAAAAGCATGGCTTCCGGACCTTGGACCAAATGTTAATCTTCTTTCCATTCCATACTCTTCTGGAACAATTATTTCATAAGTTATTGGGTTTTTTCTTACACCATCCTGATGAATTCCTGCTTCGTGCGCAAATGCATTTGCTCCGACTATGGCTTTGTTTGGCTGGGGTGTAACTCCTGTATATTGGCTTACTAATCTGCTTGTTTCTCCTATTAATCTTGTATTAATACTTGTTGTTCCTAAATTTTTTAATGTTAATGCTGCTACTATTTCTTCTAATGAAGTGTTGCCAGCTCTTTCGCCTATGCCATTTATAGTTACTTCAACTTGAGAAGCGCCTGCTCTTATTGCTTCTATTGTATTAGCTGTTGCCATGCCTAAATCATTATGATTATGAACCGAGAATACAACTTTCTCTTTTCTAAATATATCTACTACTTTTTTTATTTTTTCATAAGATTCTGAAGGCATTAATATTCCAACTGTGTCTGGCAAATTAATTGTTGTTGCACCTGATTCTATTGCTGTTTTTACTATCTGTAATGTATAGTCTATATCTGTTCTTCCAAAATCCTCGCAGGAAAATTCTACATCTCTTACATAATCTCTTGCTTTTTTTACTGCTTTCTCTGTTTGCTCTAAAACCCATTCCCTTGTTTTTCTAAACTTTTCATGAATATGCTGTTCGCTTGTTGCTATAAATGTATGAATTCTTGGATGATATGCTTGTTCCAATGCTTTTGCCGCTTCTTCTATATCTTTATCAATTGCTCTTGCTAATGAGCATATTATTAATGAATTATGTCTTCCTACTTCTCTTGAAATTCTTTTAATTGTATCAAATGCACCTGGCGAAGATATTGCAAAACCTGCTTCGATTACATTAACTCCTAATTCTGCTAATTGATAAGCTATATGCACTTTTTCTTCTGTATACATATGAAAACCAGATGCCTGGTCTCCATCTCTTAATGTTGTATCAAATATAGTAATATTCATTTTTTATACCTCCTATGGTTTATGAATAAAATTTTTAATGAAATTTGCTTTATTGCAGCAACAGAAGTAAGAGCAAAGAATTAGAAATCTGACTATTAAAATCTATTATCTGTTTTTGTTTGTTTTTCATTTTTTAAACCTCCATATTGCGATAATAAAAAAGAAAGCCTATGAACTTATAAAAGTAAGAGAAGCAATAAATTTTTGTTATTAATTATATTAGGCATGTTTTAGTAATAATAATATTCTATATAAATTTTTCTATTTTAAATTAAAGTTAGAATTAAAAAGTTTTTGCTTCTAATTACTAAATGACTAGATATGACAGAGCTGTAAACTGGGTTAAATCTAAGGGTAAACTGCATGTATTAGATTCTACTGCGTGGGTTATTGTTTCTTTGCCTGTTACTGCTCTTTATGAAACACAAATTGCAGGAATACCTGATGAAATTTCTCTTAATGCAAGAATTATTGGGACTATTGATACTTATGTTGGCTTGGGAAAATTAATTGTTTATGGAAGAAGAAAATGGAGAAAGAAATTAAATATTACTGATGAAACTTATGAAGGAAAACAACTTTTTCAAGATGGATTATATAATGTTGCTTTGCATGCTGCTGGAAATCCTATTCTTTATTATGTTTTAGGATGCAGAGATTTTAAAGAAATTGCTGTTGCTACTGGCTGTGCTTGTGTTCTTGCTTTAGCTTCTGGAGCTGGTTCTGGTTTTACTTCTGATAATTTTCGAGACTGGATGGGTTATGAAAGTTCAAAAAGAGTTCCTGAATTTATTAATGGACAATCCAGAAGAACTAAGAAAAATTTAGTTGGATTAGTTATTGGAACTTCAGTTGCTATGACTGCTGCAATTTATACTTTTTGAAATAGAACTTTCTTTTAAAATTAAATCTTATTTTTTTAATTTACTTTCCTTTTGACTTTTTCCACAATTCAAGAAGAGACTTTACATCTTCTTCACTTTTCTTTTCTTCTTTTTCTTCGAATTTTCCTAATTTTTTCTCTTCTGGGATATATTTTTGCCTTTGTGGAAACTTTCTTCTTGTTCCGCCCATGGTATTTTTAGAAATGATTAGATTTTAAAACTTTGCTTGTATTTGATTTTGATGCGGGAGTGTCAGAGTCTGGTCAAATGAGCTAGCTTCAGAGGCTAGTAGCTTAGTGCTTGCACAGGTTCAAATGAAGCCTTTTCTTGTAAGAAAAGCCTTCGGGGAAAAGAACACCTTGAAGAAAGAAAAGGAAACTGAAAGTCCTGTCTTCCGCAGTACTTTTTCTTTTTAGAAAAGAAAACCTACGCTAAAAGAAAACATTTAGGAAAAACCTACGCTAAAAGTAAGGACTCCGTCCTTTACGAACCTGCAAAGAAAAACCTACACTAAGAAAAACATTTAGAAAACCTACACCAAAAAAGAAGCATTTTGGAAAAAATGTTGGCAATCTTTAAATATAACTTCTTGTAAATGGAAAGCACCATGACTGAATATGGGCAAAATATAGTTTATGAAATTTCTGGACTTAATACTCATATGAGTCGAATTAGAAGAGCATTAGATAGTGTTGTTGATAAGTTTTTTATTACTCATGTTTTGAAAGGCGCTGTAACACTTGATGAGCAATTTTTTAGATTATGCGAATATTTTCATAAGGATATATTAGAATCTGGGGAAACTTATATGCTTCTCCTGAAGAAAGAAGAATAACTGTTGCTGATTTAACAAGAAGTTGTAAGGGAGAAATTAGTAGAAGACGACTTCAATTGAATGTTGCAATTCCAGTTAATTCTTAATATATTTTTAATAATATGTTTTTTGATATTCTTATTTTTTATTGAAAGTATATTTAAATGAATTAACGAAACAAATTTTATGACTTTAAGAGCTTACAGAAGATTTGATGATGGTAATTATAACTGGGCACTTTATTCTCCAAAACAAACTGGTTTATGGACTGTTTCTATGCAAGATTCTAATACTGGTGTAATTGCTTCTACTTCATATGCTAATAGAAATGTAAGAGCTGCTGCTCATAGTGCATGGGCTGGTGCAAGACATTCAAGAGCACCTGGAACAGGACCTGAAATAATGAATGAAATGGGAACGAGAGGTGTAAATCCTGATGAAAAATTAGATGAAATGTTTAGAACTTATGGTCATGCTTCTGTTGGTGATATGGCAAGAATAATGGTACACCTTGATAATGTTCCTATGCATTTTCCTTTTGCTGTTTTTAATGCAAGTGCTGTTAATTCTGGACAGGAAAAATCAACAAGATATCAAAGAAAATTTGGTGGAGCTGTTTTACATGACTTAAAGCATTATTTACCTGAAGAAGTATTAAGAGAACATCCTGAATTTGAAAGAGAATATCAAGATTTAGGAAGATTATCTTTAGATTTATTTAATCAATTTAGAGGTCCAATTACTAATGAATTTGTTAAATTTTATAAGCCTTCTAATGACAAAGAAAAAGCTTCTTTGGATTCAAGAGTATTAGATTGTGTTAGATTTTTTTTATTAACAGGACAATGTTCTGGATTTGCTTTTGAAACTTCTGCAAGAGACTGGAGTAGAGTTATTTCATATTTGAAAGCTTCATCATTTGAAGTTTATGGAGAAATTGGAGAACAAATAACCCAATTATTAACTAATGAAGAGGCTGAAAAAAGATTTGAAATCAAACATCAAGCTCCAGGATTAATAAAACATACTGAAGCTGACAATACTGTAAACTTAAATTTAGAAAAACTTGGAAGATATTTATCTGATAAATTTAATTTTACTAAATCAGAAAGGGCTAATAATTTTGGAAGTTTAGTTGAGCCTAATGTGGTAGTAATTCCTAGAGCTTATAGTGAGGGAGAGAGAGTTGCTGCACAATATATTTTAACTTTATATCCTGGAGCAAAAGTAAATTCTGTTTTTGAATTTTTGAGGGACATGATCATCATCATGAAATGCCTTTGGGAGAAGTAACAAGATTAACTTCTATCTTGGAGAGTTCTATTGGAGAAGTTAGGGATTTTAACAGGCACAGAGCTTTTGGAAGATTTGTACCTTTGCCTTCAACATTTGGTTTACCTTATGATATAGAAACTGCATCCCAGTTATTGGATAATGGATTTATATTGCCCTCTTATATTGGTGAAATGCCTGAATTTGATGCAATAAAATTAGGAATGATTAAAGGATTTCATGGATATTATGAACAAGCTGAAAGATTACTAAGAAAAGTTCATAATGAATTTGGAGATAAAATTGATTATAATTTTATGATAAATGTTTTGCCTTTAGGTACAAGAATGGATATTTGGATGCATGGTGATCCCAAACAATTTAATTATTTAACACATTTAAGAACAAGAAATGGGGGACATATAAATTATAGATTATTAGCTTGGGATGCAAATAAAATGATAGCTGAATCTGATTCTTTCTTAAGTGGAATGAAGCTAGATTCTAAAAAATTGCCTGATCCTAGAAGCAGAGAACAATTTTTTGACAGAAGTTAAATTATTCTTTTTCCCATTCACTATAGAATTCAATAAATTTATGCCTTATATCCAAAGAAACTCTTTTTTGAGATTCATTTGCATCTACTTGAATGACTTTGCCGTAAAATTCTCTTGGTTCTCCTATTAAGGCTGCTCTTCTATATTGCTGGTCTGATTTAATCATAAATGGCAATTTTTCAAATTTTTCTGATTGTTGTCCTCTTTTGATTATTCTTTCTAATGCTATTTCTGGAGAAACTAATAATAAGAAAGTTAAATCAGGAACTAAAATTTCAGGCCTATTTTGCAATGCAAATAATTCTTCTAAAGATAAATCCTGAGCTTCTGGAGGTAAACCTCGTGATTCTAAATCTAATTTTCTTTGAGCTGATTGGAATGCATCTGTTGACATTCTGTATCTATCACTAATAACATAAATTCCCTGATTTAGGGCAGGAACTATTACATCTCTAGTATGTTCGATTCTATCTTGTACATATAGTCTAGTCATTTCTTTTTGACCAGAACATGCATCTCCATCCTGTTCCAATCTTCTTCTTACTTCTGAACAATTTGCAGTTGGTTCTCTTGTGATTAAAACATTATTATATTTATTCAAACTTCTAATTATCTCCTGCAATGTTGTAATTTGTGTTGATTTACCAGAACCATCAATGCCCTCAACTGCAATAAATAAACCTCTTCTCATGAAAATAGCTTTGTTAATTAATTTATAAACAAGATGAAAATAAAAAATAGAGTTTAGATTATAATTTATTTGGTACTAAAAGCCTTTGGTATTCAAATTTTTCCAATTGTTTATGCAAATCAAGAAATGATTTTCCTGCTAATTTTCCGCCTGCTATGAATTCTTCACTTGTAACTTCTGCCAAACAAAAATCAGGTATTTCAAAATTTTTCATTTCTTTTTCTGAATTAAATTCGAATTCTACTAAAATTAAACCTTTTAACATATCCTGAAAAACATCTATTTCTGCAAATTTTCCATTTAAAGGATAGTAAAATCTTAATTTTCTTACTCTTTTTCCTATTAACTTTAAATCATCAAATTCATCTTCTGTCAGGGGAATTGTTAGTTCTCTTTGCTGTGATTTGTCGTTATTTAACAAATATTTTTTTGTTATTTCAAATTTACTACCTATTCTTCTTATTCTTAGTGTAGGGTGTATAGAAATACGAGGAATGTAAATATCTATTATTTCCTTGGACATACTCTTACTTAAGTCTTCTGGCAGGTATTTGGCTAAAAATGTTCTTTCAAATTCAATCATAGAATTTTTTATTGATTTTTATTTATAATCATTCTTTATTTCTAATTAGTATACTAGAATATCTATCTTTTTGTTATTTTTATGTTTTCAGAAGACAAGTCTATAATTGTACTCGGACTATTGTTTAAAACTCCATCATTAACTGCATAATCAACTTCCTTTTTTATTGAAGCAGGAATTTCTTTTATTGATTTAATATAGGGGTCTCCTGCTATATTTACTGAAGTTGTAACAAAAGGAATATTTGCTTCTTCTATTATTTTTGAGAACCAATGGTCTGGGATTCTTACACCTAAATTATCTGTATTTTGGTTAATTTCTTTTGAAACACAATTTTTATTTCTTAAATTTAATATTAAAGTAACCTTGCCTGGAAGTTTTAACATATAATCATCACCGATTATGCAGTTATTCTTTAACCATTTTTTTGTTGGGGCTATTATTGAAAAAGGTTTTTCATTTCTTTTTTTTACTTCCTGGATTTTTTTTATAGGAGAGGACATTAATGCATTGCATCCTATTCCATAGATTGTATCTGTTGGATAGACGAAGATTTTGCCGAGAAGCATCTCTTTAATGTAAAAATTCTTGTTTTTTAAAAAGCTATTTTTATCAATTATTTTCATTTGTACTACTTTATAATCACTTATATATAGAATTTATAGGTTTATAACCTTGTCGTTGAACTAAATTATAACTTTTAGTTGATTTGCACTGGACTTACGTCCTGAGAAAGATAATATTTTATTATTGGAGTATAATTCCTTAAAATTGCTTCTTTGTCTGGTGTTTGCCTTAATGCCTGAAAAGCTCCTACAAATTCTTTTTTTAATTCAGGTGTTTTTATGTTCTGCGAATCTAATTTAAAATCCTTTATTATCTGAAGCAATTCCAGTTTTCTTGAATCTCCTGTTTCCAATGATTCCTGAAGTAATTTTTTTTCTTTTGATTTTAGAATAACATCTTCTGATAATTCAAAAAACTGTTCATAAGGCAGAGATTCTATTTCTGGCATATTTTTTATATGTTTTACTAGTTTATATTTTTTATTATTATTTTGAGAACTGTTTTATTTTTGAATTTCATCTCTGTTTTTTATTTCCCCTACTAACAAGCCATACCTTTGTTTGATTGTTTTGTGGTCTTTACTTTTTAATAAATCTGCAAATCCTGCTTCAAATTCCCTTTTCAAGTTTCTGTTTTTGATTTGTGATAAATCAACAGGGAAAGCAATTTTAACTGTGTATAATTCGATTTTTTCAATAATATCTGGATTAGACAACCTCTCCCTGGTCAATCTCTTAGGAATTCCAATTTCCCTTAATTGATCTAAATCTTTTTCACGAATTTCTTCATAACTTAAATCTAATATGTCCATCTTTTTAAATGATTTAATTAGTTTATATTCTTGTCGTTGAAGCCTTACTTAGTAAGAAAGCCTAAGAAGAACAAGTTCTTCTAGCAGAAGCCTTTTAGAAAAAGCCTTAGAAGAACAAAGTTCTTCTAGCATTAAGCAAAGCTTAACACTTCAGGGAAAAGCAAAGCTTAACACTTCAGGGAAAGAAAAAATAAACCTCGTTAATTTTATATATTAAGCTTATTTTATTATTTTAATGAAAGTAACACCTTGGGAAGTTTCTGGACAAATTGATTATGACAAATTAATAAAAGAGTTTGGTGTTGAGAAGATTGATGACAAACTTTTATCTAGAATAAAGAAACATACAGGCGACTTACATGTTTTTCTAAGGAGAAAATTATTCTTTGCTCATAGAGACATGAATTGGCTATTAGATGAGTATGAAAGGGGAAATAAGTTTTATCTTTATACTGGGAGAGGTCCTTCTGAAGGAATGCATTTGGGGCATTTAATACCTTTTATGTTTACTAAATGGTTGCAGGATAAATTCGATGTTCCTTTGTATATTCAATTAACTGATGATGAGAAATTTTTAGTCAAAGATAAATTAACTTTGAAAGATACTCATAGAATGGCTTATGAAAATGCATTAGATGTTGTTGCTGTTGGATTCAAGCCTGGAAAAACATTTATTTTTTCTGATTTGGATTATTCTAAAACATTATACAATAATGCTTTACTAGTTGCCAAGAAATTAAATCTTTCTACTGCTAAAGCTGTTTTTGGAATTACTAATGAAGATAATGTTGGAAAAATATTTTTTGCATCAATGCAAAGTGTTCCTGCTTTCTTGCCTTCTATTGAAGCTGGAAGAAATATTCCATGCCTGATTCCACATGGAATTGACCAGGACCCTTATTTTAGAGTAACTAGAGATATTTTACCAAAATTAGGATTTTACAAACCTGCTTCTATTCAATCTCAGTTCTTGCCTCCATTAACAGGTGTTGAAGGAAAGATGAGTGCTTCTCAACATGAAAGTGCAATTTATTTGACTGATGATGAAAAAATAGTTGCTAACAAAATAAGGAAATATGCTTTTTCTGGAGGACAACCTACTATTCAGGAGCATAGAGAAAAAGGCGGAAATCCTGATATTGATGTTAGTTTTATCTGGTTAAAAATGATTTTTGAAGAAAGTGATGAGAAACTTAAGAAAATACATGATGATTACAAATCTGGAAAAATGCTGACTTCTGAATTAAAAGAAATATTAATTGAAAAAATAAATAAATTTTTAATAGAGCACAGGAAAAATAGAGAGAAAGTTAAATTAGACAAGTTTTTATTAAAAGATTAAAAAGAAAAAGCTGGTTCTGGTCTTTGCCTAAAAAGAGCTTCTGCTAATTTTGCTGTTTTTACTCTTTCTCTTAAATCAGGATATTTTCTTAATGTTTTTTTGAATTCTTCACTAACTTCTTCTTCTAAAGGACCAAACACAGATTTTACTGTTTTGTCTATACTAATATTGTCTGGCAATAAACCTGTTTTTTTAGTTCTAATCAAATCATGAGCTAATCTTCTCATATAAGGTACTACTGCTTTACTAAAAGAATCTCTGATTCTTTGCATGACTGGATAAGGTTCTAAAGATGTTAATTCCTCTATGGGGATAGGATTACCGTTTTCATCTAAAATTTGATATCTTAAATCTCTAATATTTTCTACAAACTCTCTTGTATTGCAAGCATTGCTTTTTCCATTAGTTTCACAGATTAATCTTGCATGTCCTACAAGAATTCCATTAGAAGTGAAATCAAAATCGTATAATTCTCCTGAAACTTTGTAAATTGTTGTATTTTTATCTTTTATATAAACAACTTTTAATGGTGTTGGTGAAGAAAAAGATTCTTTAAATGGAATTCTATTAGCAATTATTGTTTGTACTAATTCTATTGTTCTATCTGTATATACCATATAGTGATTATAATAAAAGAATTAATAAAGCTAACTTTTTATACTAAATAAAACTATATTTTAATTTATACTCTTTAATAAGCAATAATGAATTTAAATAAGATTTTTGCTTAATATTTTAAATGAGAGAAAAATTAGTTCTTGAACGAGCAAGAGAAGAAGGATGGGCATTAGCTTTTAATGATGTAAGATTAAGACCTGCTCATTCTGAAATTATGCCTGATGAAGTTAATTTAGAGACAATGTTTTCTAGAAATGTTGGATTAAAGATTCCTATTGTAAGCGCTGCAATGGATACTGTTACTGAATCTAGGTTAGCTATTCAGTTAGCAAAACTAGGCGGTTTGGGAGTTATACACAGGGGGCTTACTATTGAAAAACAAGCTTCTGAAGTAGCGAAGGTTAAACATTCATTACATGGATTAATAGAAAATCCTATTTGTGCCAAGGCTGATGATACTGTTTTAAGCTTATTAAACAGTAGAAACGAAAAAGGTTATTCTTTTCATAGTTTTCCTGTAATTGATGATGATGGAAAACTGGTTGGAATAGTAACTCAGACTGATGTTTTATTTTGCAGGGATTATAATCAAAAACTTGGTGAAATAATGACTAGTAATTTATTTACTGCATCTAAAGGGATTACAATGGATGATGCTTATGAAGTTATGATGAAAAATAGGGTAAAAGTTTTACCTTTAGTAGATGAAAATGGAAAAATTAGTGGAATGTATGCTGCTGTTGATTTAAGAAGAATAATGGATGGAAGTGCTGTTAATTACAATTTAGATGATAAAGGACAATTAAGAGTTGGTGCTGCTGTTGGTGTTGGAAATGAAGCATTAAAAAGAGTAAAAAGATTATATGAAAAAGGCATTGATGTAATTGTTATAGATACTGCACATGGTGATTCAAAAGGAGTTATTGATACTTTAAAAAGAATAAAAAATAGATATCCAAAATTAGATGTTGTTGTTGGAAATGTTTCTATTGGAGATTCTGCTAAAAGATTAGCTGATGAAGGCGCTGACGGAATTAAAATAGGACAAGGTCCTGGTTCAATATGTACTACGAGAATTATTGCTGGTGTTGGAAGACCACAACTTGCAGCTGTTTATGATTGTGCAAGAGTCCTTGAAGGCTATAATATTCCTCTTTGTGCTGATGGTGGAATAACTTATTCAGGAGATATAACAATAGCTATTGCTGCAGGAGCTGATTCTGTAATGATAGGGAGTTTATTAGCTGGAACTGATGAAACTCCTGTTGAAATTGTATTAGCTCAAGGAAGACAATGGAAAAGTTATAGGGGTATGGGTTCTTTAGGTGCTATGAAACAACATAAAAGTTCCAGACAGAGATATTTACAAGAAGGAAGAAGAGAGAAAGATTTAATTCCAGAAGGAGTTGAAGGGCTTGCTCCTTATAGGGGTAAATTAGAAGGTGTAATAAAATATTTGGTTGGTGGATTAAAGCAAGGTATGGGCTATATTGGTGTAAAAGATATATCTGAATTAAGAGAAAATACTGAATTTGACAGGGTAACAAATGCAGGAATAAATGAATCACATCCACATGATGTTAATATAACAGAAGAAGCACCAAATTATAGGGGGAGATAAAATGGGATTACATGAATTAGTAGATGGGGTTCAAACATTGGCTGTTGTTTGCAATCAATGGGGAGACACTGGAAAAGGAAAATTTTCTGATTTATTTGCTGCTGAATGGGCTGATGTTATTGCAAGAGGCACTGGTGGAAATAATGCAGGACATACTGTTGTTGTTAATGGGGAAGAAATAATTTTTCATTTGATTCCTGCTGGAATAAGTTATGATTCTCTTGGTAAAATAAATGTTCTTGGAAATGGAATGGTTATTGACCCTAAAGTTCTTTTAAATGAATTAGAGCAATTAAAAGAAAGAGGCATAACTTATAATCATTTAATGATAAGCCAGGATGCAAGTGTAATTATGCCTTGGCAAGTTGAGAGAGATAGAAGATTATCTCAATCACAATCTAATCATGGAATTGGTTCTACTGGAAGAGGAATAGGTCCTTGCTATGCTGATAAGATTTCCAGGTTTGGAATAAGAATGAGAGATTTATTAGACAGAGATATACTTTTTGGAAGAGTTGAAAAAAATTTAAGATTATATTTACCTGAAGAATTTTCTAATGTTGAGGAAGTTATTGAAACTTATTTAGGTTACGGGAGAGAACTTAAAGATTTAATAAGAGACACTAGAAATGAGATTCATCAATTAAGAAGACAAGGTAAAAAAATTTTATTAGAAGGTGCACAGGGATTATTGTTAAGCATAGAGCATGGAACTTATCCTAATGTAACTTCATCTGATTGCGGCTTAAATGGAACTGCTTCTGGTGCTGGATTAAGTGCCAGGGATGTTGATTTATGCTTGGGAATTGTTAAATTTCCATTTATGACTCGGGTTGGAGGAGGTCCTTTTCCAACTGAATTAGGCGGAGAAAAATCTGAAGAATATTGCGCTGCAAAAGGGCATACTAAAAAAGATGAATTAAGAGAATATGGAATTCCTTTTGTAGAAGTAGATGGACATGTAAAATATAATCCTCATGACTGGAGAATTATGGCGATGATTGATAAGGGAGATTCTTTTGAAAGAGGAGTTGGAATAAGATTGGCTGCTGGTGAATATGGTGCTACAACAGGAAGACCTAGAAGAACAGGAATAACTGATTTAATTGCATTAAGATATGCTGTTGAAATGAATGGGCCTAATTTAATTTTAACAAAATCTGATTGTTTAAATGGTGTTGCTAAATTTGAATTAGGTACATGTTATCAATTGCCTAGTGGAAGTCATACTACTAATTTTGATGCTGGTGATGAAGCATTTTTGAGAAGTGTGAAACCTGTTGCTAGAACTTATTCAGGATATGATACAAGAGATATTCATTCTTTTAGTGAAATGCCTGCTGGATTTGCAAAAGCAATAGGAGACTTACAATATGTAAGCGGAGGAATTGTTAGAGTAATTTCTGTTGGTCCTGAAAAAGAGCAAACTATTTTTGCATAACTTTTTAAGTTTTTTCTTTTATTCTTATTTATGAGCAGACCAAGATCTAGGGGAAAAGTAGTTGATTTTATTGATAGATCAGATGCTAAATTGTATGGTGCACAGTCAGGAACTTTTAAAGGATATATTGAACCTTTAATAGAAAGCATTGGTAGAGACTATCTTGTTGCAGCATCTTATTGGACCTTACCTGCACTTGAAGAAGAGGTTTCTTTTCATACTTCATCACATGATGATCTGATTGGAAATCCAAGAATTCTTTATTATGGGATTATAAGAGAGGATAACCCTGCTCATAAAATAATAGGAATTGATTTTACTGTTATCAATCCTCTAATTAGAGATAAGGCACTCTGGATTGCACCTAGGATAGGGAAAAAAACTAGATTTGTAAATATGAAAATTTATGCTTTGAATGAGGATGATGTATTATATTATGGTGATGATTTTGGATATGGTTTAAAACATTGTATTATTGAAGGAAGATTAGATAATGCTGATGAAAATCATTTAGAAATTTTATCATTTAAAACAGGGATTCCACTTGATGATTTACTTCAAGTCAGGAAATTGGAAAGAGAACATTTAGACTTAATAGTTGAAATGAAAAATAGAATGAATATGATTTCAAGATTTGGAAGTGGATTAAACACTATGCCTGTACAAGTTAAGGTCTTTGCATAAAAAATTTTCTTTTTTCATTGCTGAATTTTTCAATAGAATATCTTAACATTGTTCTTGGCATTTCTTTTTTATGCTTGTTTAAGAAATTAATTAATAATTTTTCATTTCTTTTTCCTAATTCCCTTAACATCCAGCCAACTGCTTTGTGAATTAAATCATGCTTGTCATTTAACAAAATTTCTGCAATATTTATTGAATCATCAAATTTATGAGTTTTTATGAACATGAATGTTGATAAAATTGAAATTCTTTTTTCCCACAAATTATCTGATTTTGCTAATTTGTATAAAATTTGTTTTTCTTTATCATCCTTTTTTAACAAGTAATTGCCAACAATATTTGGAGCTGATAAATCTACTAAATCCCAATTGTTTATATTTTTTGCATTTTTTATGTAAAAGTTGAAAATTTCTTGCTTTTGCTTTTCATTGTTTTCTTTTTCTGCTTTTTTGTATTTATCAACTAGGATAAATAATGAAATCAATCTTTCTTCATGAATCTTTGAATTTAATAAAACTTGCAAATCATTTAATGATAAATTAATATATTTTTTTGCTACTTTTCTTTGTTTTGGAACTATTATACCTAAAAAGATATCACCTTCTCCATATTCTCCTTTTCCTGTTTTGAAAAATCTTTGCAAAAGAATTGCTTTTTCCTTGTTTGCTAAACTCTTCAAATCTTGTTTTAAACTGGATAACATTTAATCTCTTAGAAACATTTATTAATAAAGATATTTAAATAGGTTTAGAGGTGACAATGGAAAATATTCTTTGGTTCAGGGAAATTTATAATACTGATATAGGAAAAGTAGGTGGCAAGGGTGCTTCTTTAGGGGAGATGTACAATGCTGATATTCCTGTTCCTCCTGGTTATTGTGTAACTGCACAAGCTTTTGGATATTTTTTAGAAGTTACTGGATTAAGAGATAGAATTGCTAAAACTTTACAAGGATTAGATATTAATAATACACCTGTTTTGGAACAAAAAGCAAAAGATGTTAGAGATATGATTTTACTTGCGAGAATGCCTGATGAAATAAGAAAAGATATTGAAGAGGCTTATTCTAACCTAAATGTTGATGAAAATATTGTAAAACATGGAAATAAGAATGCAATGGATATTATAAAAACAGGAAGAGATAATCCTTATGTTGCTGTTAGAAGTTCTGCTACTGCTGAGGATTTGCCAAGTATTTCTAAAGATGAACATATTTTAGTAAAGATAAATAATAAAACTTATTTTAGAAGAATGGAAGAAATTTATGATTTGGTTGGTGAAGGTTTGGAATTTGACATAGAAATTCCAGCAATGAAGGATAAAAAAGTACAATGGGTCAAAGTAAGTAATCTTTATAAACATCCTGTAAAAAATGGAGAAAAACTTTATAAAATAATAACTGAAACTGGAAGGGAAATAATTGTTTCTCCTAATCACACTTTGATTGTTCTTGATGAGAGTAAATTAGAACCAAAAGAAGTGAAGTCTATTTATGAATTAAAAGGGAATGAAAGATTGCCTGCTATCAATAACCTGCCTATAATAGATTTAAATCAAAAAGAAATCAATGTTTTAGACTATGTTAAGGGGAAAGATATAATTGAAGAAAATAATATAATAAAAATAAAAAATAATTCTAGTAACTGGAAGATTCAGTATGGTTTATCTAAAAATTTAGAACTTACACGGGACTTTCTTTATTTTTTAGGAGTATATTGTGCTGAAGGTTCTACTTATGGATTTAACGAGATTATAGTAACTAATTCTGATAAAGATATAATGAAAAGAGTAATTAATTATGTTTCTTCATTAAGATTATATAACAATCAAGTATTAAATAAACATAGCTTAAGATTTTATAATAAAACTTTAGTCAGATTTTTACATGAAACAACTGGAAAGCCTATTTTAGGTGTTAAAGGCAAAGGAAAAACATGCAAAGTTAAAAGAGTACCTGAATTTATATTTGGATGTAACAAAGATTTAATTGGGGAATTTTTAAGCGGTTGTTTTGATGGTGATGGTTATTGTGGCAAAGAGACTTTGGAATATTGTTCTGTTTCCAAAGATTTGACTAGTGGAATAATCAAATTATTGGAAATGTTAAATATTGAATGGTTTTTAAGAGAAAAAAATAATGCTTTTATTATTACAATAAAACCATGCAGTTTTACTGAATTCTCTAAATGTGTTGGTTTTGAAGATAAAGAAAAACAAAAAAGGCTTGATAATTTAATTAAATCATTTAATGATAGAACTAATCATCCGGAATTTTTAAATAATATTACTGGTTCTTTGGAATTAGCTAAAACTATAAGGGGTAAATTTGAAGATTTTTTAAACAAAGAAGAGATCATGGAAGGATACTGCCCATTATGCGATAATAAAATAAACTTAAGCAGTAATTATAAAGAACAAAAAAGATATTACTGTGAAAATTGCCACAAATCTTTTTATGAAAATAATGTTATTAAAAAATTAGTAAACAAATATGTAAACTATGATTCTAATGGAAGATTCTTAAAAGAAAGCATACCATGGAATAAGGCTTCTTTTTCTAAAAATATGGGTGTAAAACAATTTAAGAAATTAATGAAAGAGAGGGATATTTCATTTGACTCTTTGCATGATTCAGTTAAGTGGGATAAGATAAAAGAAATTAAAGAAATTGATTATAATGATTTTGTTTATGATTTTTCAGTTCCTGATGTCCAGAATTTTGCTGCTGGCATAGGCGGAATTATTACTCATAATAGCTTTTCATTTGCTGGGCAGCAGGAAACTTTTTTGAATGTAAAAGGTGCTAAGCAATTAATTATTTCTGTGCAGAAATGCTGGGCATCATTATTTACTGGAAGAGCTGTTTATTACAGGACAAAAAATGATTTTGACCATATGAAAGTTTTGATTTCTGTTGTTGTACAGAAAATGGTTAATTCAACTGCTTCTGGAATTATGTTTACTATTAATCCGAGCACTAATGTTGAGAATGAAATTGTTATTGAAGCTGGATTTGGGTTGGGGGAGGCTATTGTTTCTGGAAGTGTAAATCCTGATAATTATATTGTTGATAAAAAATCCTTGGAAATCATACATAAGAAAGTAAACAAACAAGACTGGAAATTAATTAGGGATGATAGTTTTGAAAAAAATGTCAAGGTTGATTTGAAATCTAGTGAAGCTAATTTGCAAAAAATGATTGACAGGGATATTATTAATTTAGCTAAATTAGGTGTAGAAATTGAGAATCATTACAATAAACCAATGGATATTGAATTTGCTTTAGAAGGTTCTAGAATTTATATTGTACAAGCAAGGCCTGTAACAACATTACATAAAGAGAAGCCTTTTGAAAATAATTCTAATACTGGAGAAGAAACTAAAAGTACTGGAAAAGTTTTATGTAAAGGTTTAGGTGCTTCTCCAGGTATAAGAACTGGAAAAGTAAAAATTGTTCATGATATTAATGAGTTAGATAAAGTTGAGAAAGGTGATATTTTAGTTACTGAAATGACTAATCCTGATTATGTTGTTGCTATGGAAAGAGCTGCTGCTGTTGTAACTGATGAAGGTGGTAGTACAGCTCATGCCTCAATTGTAAGCAGAGAATTAGGAATACCTGCTGTTGTTGGTACTGAAACAGCTACTCATGTTTTGAAAGATGGAATGATTATTACTGTTGATGGAAGCAAAGGAGAAGTTTATGAGGGAAGCGTTTCTTTTGAAAAAGAAACCCTTCAGGAAAAGAAAACAGAAATAAGTTATCAAGAAGAAGAAACATCTACTAGAGTAAAAGTTATTTGTGATTTACCTACGCAAGCTGAAAGAGCTGGTGCAATGGATGCTGATGGTGTTGGATTAGTGAGAATTGAATTTATTATTGCTGAAAATGGAATACATCCTGCTTATTATATTAAAATGAATAGAGAAGATGAATATGAGCAAATTTTATATGATGGTTTGAAAAGAATAGCTTCTAATTTTGTTGGAAAACCTATTTGGGTTAGAACTTCTGATATTAGGACAGATGAATACAGGAATTTAACTGGAGGAGATGAAGAACCTCATGAAGCTAATCCTATGATTGGATGGCATGGAATCAGAAGAGGTTTAGATGATTTTAAGATATTAGAAACTGAATTTAGAGCTATAAAAAAATTACATGATGAAGGTTATAATAATGTAGGGGTAATGATTCCATTTGTAATTTCTGTTGAAGAAATCAGGAAATCAAAAGAAATAATGAGAAAAGTTGGATTAGAACCAATACATGATTTAGATTTTGGTGTTATGGTAGAGACACCTGCTGCTGTATGGATAATTGACAAATTATGCGAAGAGGGAATTTCATTTATTTCATTTGGTACAAATGACTTAACACAAACTACATTAGGAATAGACAGGGGCAATGACAGAATACAAAAAGATTATTCTGAATTGCATTTAGCTGTTTTAAGAAGCATCGAGCATGTAATTAAAACTTGCAAGAAATATAATGTTGAAACTTCTATTTGCGGACAAGCTGGAAGCAATCCTGAAATGGTCAAGCATTTAGTGCATTATGGAATAGATTCTATATCTGCTAATATTGATGCAGTTCATCTTGTTAGAAAAGTTGTTGCCAGGGAAGAAAGAAGGTTATTATTAGAAGCTGCTAGAATGAATATTAAATCATAAAAAATATTTTTTTATACTCTTTGAGCTATTGACTGCTCTGGTTTTCTATCTCTGAATGTTAATGTTCCTATACTTGGTTTTTCAGATTTTTCAATCATTTCTCTTGTAATGCTTAAAATTGGAACTTGTGAATCAGGACTAGCTGTTCTTATTTGATTTTTTAATCTTTGCAAAACAGAAGATATTCTATCTTTTGGAGTTGCTTCTGCAAATAAAAATTCTCCATCACCTAAATAAGCAGCAAATAATGTAATATCTTCGAAACCAGAATCTGCAGCTAAACCCTTAAACATTCCTTTTACATATTCAAAGTTGTCTCTATATGCAATTAAAGCTTCTTGGTATAAATCTCTACTATTTGTTGAAATTTGATTGTAAATTGCCATTTTATTCTCTTGTTTTAGCGTCTATTTCTTTGCTCCAAGATATATAATCTTTAATACATCCCGTAACATAAGCAATTCCTGTTGCTAAAAGTAAAGCATCTGTTACTGTAACGCCTACAGTTACATTGGGATATGGATTTCCCATCCAGTCTGCATGTCTTTCTATTAATGTAACTGGTGGTTTTGATTCGAGAGATAAATCTCTAGGTTTTTTAGATTCTTTTAATAATAAATTAGTTGTGATAGTAGCTGCAATACCTGTAGCTATCATTAATTTTTTCCAAGTTCTCATTTTATTCTCCTTTTATTGTAAAAAATAGAGTATTTTTAGCCTTTTAAGCCTTTCGTTTTTGTTACTACTCACTAGTTCTTAAAGCTGGTTTTTTTGTTAAGAAAAGAACTAGACCGAGAACAGTTAAAATAACCCAGAAATAATAGCTTGTCAAGATTGCATAAGTAAAATTACCAACATAGTCTATAAACTGGATAAATAAGACTGCTAGAAAAACCAGCATTGAACCATACTGGAAAAACTTTGACTCTGGCTCTACGCCCATTATTCCAACTAGTAATGCATAGAAAATCAGAACTATTAATGCAAAAAAGACTTTTCCTAGAAAAGAAGAGATGAAACTGCTTAGATTTATTGAAATTATTCCTATTAATGAGATGCATACTGCTATTGTTATATTTACTCTTTCTTCTTTTGAAACTATTTTTCTTTCTTGAAGTGTTAAATAAATAATTGTTAAAATTAAGATAAAAGGAAGGAAATAATCAAAGAAACCATACTCTCTTAATAAAATAAAATATTCCTGCATAAACTAATATTAGAATCTCTATTTTATAAATCTTGTTTAATCTCTGGTAAATAAGGTTTAATAGTAATCTTGGTTGTACATGGTAGTCTATCTGAAAGAGAAGAGCATCTTTTTCTTCTTTCAACAAAATCAGGGGTAACATTTTCTTCTATTCTTAAGGGTAAAGATTGGGATTTTCTCCAAACTACATAACTTTTTCGATCAACGAATGTTAAAATCATAGGATCTTGAGAGTAGTAGATAGCTACATGATATAATGTGCTTTTTTTTTGATCATCTTTATCTAGCATTTCCTTTTTATTCAAATAAAGTATTTTTAAAGATAAGTATAGTCTAGAACAATATTAGAATTCTTTTTAAATTATAAACTACTGAAATAAATATGCACTTAATTGAATTTAAGAAAGTAAAAAAAAGCTTTGACAAAAAAGAGGTTTTGAAAGATGTTTCTTTTGATGTTAATGAGGGTGAGGTATTTGGATTAATTGGAAAATCAGGAGGAGGAAAAAGCACTCTCCTTAAAATTCTTATTGGCTTGTTATGCATTGATTCTGGAGAAATTATTTTTGAGGGAAAGAATGCTTTAAAGAAATTAAATTATTTGAGAAAAAATACTGGTTTTGCCACCCAGGAGAATATGCTTTTCCAGGAATTAAGTGTAAAGGAGAATGCATTTTACTTTGGTGATTTATATGGGATGAAAAAAAGTGCAATTAAAGAAGAATTTGACAAACTGATTAAATTATTAGGATTATATGGACATGAAAAAACATTAATAAAAAACTTATCTGGCGGAATGCAAAAAAGAGCGAATATCCTGGTTTCTTTGATTCATAAACCTAAACTGCTTATATTGGATGAACCAACTGTTGGTTTGGATTCTATTTTAAGGGATATCTTATGGAAATACATTCATGAGATTAACAAGACAGGAACAACAATATTGGTTACTTCTCATTTATTGGATGAAATTGAAGAAAATTGCGACAGGATTGGAATATTGGAAAAAGGAGAGGTTGGCGGTGTAGGAACAATAAAACAATATAAAACCAAGTTTGGAAAAAATAAAAGTTTGAACCAGATTTTTCAGGAGATCCTTAAATGAAAATAATTTCTATTTTTTTAAAGAACCTTTTAACTATTTCCAGAAACTGGAGTTATTTTTTAGTTTTGTTTATTTGCCCTTTGGTTTTGATTTTAATTTCAGGTGCTATGCTGCAATCAAATAACCTTGCTAATATTAAGATTGGTGTTGTTAATGAGGATCCTGGATTTTACATTGGAATTGGAGAAAGACAGTATAGCGATACACCGCAAACCTTTGATTATGAAGAATATGAAAGAAATATTATTAATTATGCTAATTTAGCTGACTGCATATTCGACTTAACTAATTCCAAAAATTCATTATGCATTAATGTTATAGGAAAAGACGGACCTCACCAGATTACTGTTTATCTGGATAATACAAGAAGATTAATGAGCTTTTATGCAAGGCAATTTGTTTTGCAAAAGGTTTTGGATACACAAACAGGTGCCATTGAACAGACTTCTGATACATTTAACCAGAAATTGATTGTGTTTTCCACTTCTTTGGAAAATGCTAAAACAGAGCTTATTGATGTGCAAAAAGAATTAGATGAACAAGAAAAAGTGCTGCTTGAATATAAAGTCAAATTAAATGAAGTTCAAAGAAATTTTGATTATGTTTATCCAAAATTAAAAGATTTAGAGCCCACTATAAAACAAATGAAAAGCTCTGGCTCTGGAGATATTAACACATTAAGAAGCAATATTGCTGAAATCAGAAAACAGAAAAACCAAGTGCAAAATGAAGTAAACAATCTGCAAAGCTTTCTTTCTTTTAGATTATCTGGAACTGATTATAATCTTGCCAACACTTATTTTAACAACATTAATTATTATTTAAGTTCAATTGACAGCTCATTGTATAATATAGAGAATAGTGCTTATTTAACTAAAACAACTGAAATTGTAAATAATGTTGATATGGCTATTACTTATTTAGACAATATTAAACAAACCTTAGATGATTTAGAACGAGATTTGGACAAGTCTATTGAAAGGATAAGGATAACTCGAGAAAAAGTTAATTTGTTTATTATTCAACTTGATAAAAGTAATAATGAATTAAAACAATTTTCAGAACAAATTGGCTCTTCCAAGGTTTCTGTTGCTTTCAAAGATGTTTTTACGATTTCTTCAAATCCTGTATTTTTAGCTTTTCCTTTGCTTATTACCATCATTATTAGTTTTACTTCTATTGTTTTATCAAATATGTTTATTTTGAAACAGATAAGCCAGGCTAGTTATTTCAGAGATATTATGACACCCACTAAAGATATTTATTTTTTATTATCTGATTATCTAGTTAACTTATTTTTTATTATTATTGAAGTTTTTGTTTTAGCTTTAATTGGAATCTACTGGGTTGGAATACCATTTTCATTAATATTTAAATTCTTACTACCTATATTTTTGGCTGCTTCTGTTTTCATATTTATTGGAATGAGCTTGGGTTATTTGTTAAAATCTCAAAATATGTCCATGTTGATTTCAATATTTTTAGTCATGCTAATGTTTTTGTTTTCAGATGTATTAGCTCCATCTGAATTATCAGGAGAGGTTATTCAATTTTTTATGAGCATTAATCCTTTTGTTATTTTGAATAATGCACTTTCTGATATATTATTGCTAAATCATGGTTTAATGGCTTATGACGTAAGTGAGAGTTTAGGTAAACTATTTGTATTATTGATTTCAATGTTTTTAATTGCTTATTTAGCTAAAAAGATAAGCAAGGAGAATGCATTAAGATGAAGCTTCTTTCTTGTAAG
>JAGVYZ010000046.1 GCA_018303025.1 Candidatus Woesearchaeota archaeon | reverse complement strand
CGATTAGTTTAGGTCTAGTTAGTTTCATATGGACAATTATACTGTCCTTATGAAATAGTTTCGGGATACAACAAATGTTCTAAACAGAAATGTTTATAAGAAATGCCCTTTCTAAAATATTTAAGCTGAGTATCATGGGAACTAAAGCCATAGAGGTAACTCAGCCTGAAACTTAGAAAAGTTGGCTAAGGAGAGTACATGACTGAAGATCATGCTGTCGGGGGTTCAAATCCCCCTCTTCCCAACCTTTTTTTAACTTAGAAACTTTTATTAAGAAAATAAACCTTGCTTTGATATGAGTAATTTAAGAGGTAACTTTAGATTAGGTGTTTGGTTATTTGTATTTGGATTATTATTTGCTGTTTTACTTGTGTTTAATAATGAAGGTTTTATTACTGGTTATACTACTAAAGATTTAGGAAGCCGTGCTTTTATTTTACATGCTAAAGATTTTAAGATTTTAAACATTGAAAAAGATGCTAATAGTGTTCTTGAGTTAAATATTGAAACTGATAAACTGGTTAATTTAGATGTTAAATTAAATTGTGATTCTAGTGTTGTTGAAACTATTGAAAATGTTAATGGAGTTTACAGGATAAAAGAACCTACAACTGAAAAGAACGATATCTATAAAAGTGAAAATTTATGCTTGGTATTTAGAAATACAGAGATAGATGAATTAGCTTATGTTAATGTTATATTAAATCAAGTAGATAAAGATAAATGGAGGATTGTATAAAATGGTTATGAATAAAAGAGGTGCTATGGAACTTTCTATAAATACAATTATTATAATTGTTATAGGAGTAGCTTTGTTAAGTGTTGGATTGTTATTTTTAGGAAATATTAAAGATAAATTGTTTAATATGGGAAATGAAGCATTTAGAACTGGAAGTGATGCATTAAGAGATTTAAATAATTTTGATTCAAAGTTATCTGTAAGTTCCAGTATAGATGTAAAAAAAGGTGATGCTACTCCTTTTCAAATTATAATTGGTAATGATAAAAATGTAGAAAGAACATTTACAATTGATGTCAAACCTGCTGCAAGTAATGATGCTGGAACTAAATTAAAAATGATAGTGCCTATAACTGAATTTAAAATAGCTGGTGGTGCTGGAAAAGAGTTAACAGTAAATGTTAGAGCAGACAAAAACATAGTAGTTGACAGCTATGCTTATTTAGTTAATGTGAAAGCAGATGGCCAGGATTATGAAAGTGCGGAGTTTTTTGTAAATATAAAAACTTAAAGGGAAGCTTTATATTTTCCTTTTTTTTCTTATTCTTATGATTTACTTTTACAATACTCTAACCAGGAGAAAAGAAGAGTTTAAAGCTATAAATGAAAAGCAAGTTGGACTCTATACATGCGGTCCGACTTGCTACTGGTATCAGCATATTGGAAATTTAAGGACATATGTTTTTGAAGATATTTTGAAAAAGGTTTTACTTTATTTTGGATATAATGTAAAACATGTAATGAATATTACTGATGTTGGTCATTTAACTTCTGATTCTGATACAGGTGAAGATAAGATTGAGAAAGCTGCTGCTAAAGAAGGAAAAACAGCTAAAGAGATAACTAATTACTATTGGAAGTTATTTAGAGATGATTTTAAGAAATTAAACATACTTGAACCAAATATTTGGTGCAAGGCTACTGAACATATAAAAGAACAAATTGAAGTAATAGAAAGATTAGAGAAGAAAGGTTTTATTTATAGAACTTCTGATGGAATTTATTTTGATACTTCTAAATTAAAGAATTATGGTGAATTAGCTAGATTAGATAAAAAAGGATTGATTGCTGGAAAAAGAGTTGATATTGGTGAAAAGAAAAATATAACTGATTTTGCTTTATGGAAGTTTTCTGAAAAACCTGGGGTAAGACAACAGGAATGGAAAAGTCCTTATGGTATTGGATTCCCTGGCTGGCACGTGGAGTGTAGTGCTATGTCTATGAAATATTTAGGAGAGACATTTGATATTCATACAGGTGGTTTAGATCATATACCTGTACATCATACTAATGAGATAGCTCAATCAGAAGCAGCTACTGGAAAGAAATTTGTTAATTATTGGCTGCATGGTGAGTTTTTAACATTTAAAGGTGAGAAAGTAAGTAAAAGCAAAGGTGGATTATTTACTATTTCAGAACTTATTGAAAAAGGATTTAGTCCTTTATCTTATAGATATTTGTTATTAACTACTCATTATAGAAAACCTTTAGATTTTTCATTAGAAGCATTAGAGAATGCTGAAAATTCTTATAAAAGACTTAAAAATATTGTTTCTTCTTTGAAAGATGATGGAAAGGTAAATGATTCTTATTTACATGAATTTGAGAAAGATATTTCAAATGACTTAGATATGCCAAATGCTTTAGCTGTTTTATGGAAACTTGTTAGAGATGAAAATGCTATTGGAAAAGTTAAAACTATTAAAAAAATGGATTTAATATTTTCTTTAAATTTATTTGAAAAAGAGAAAGTACCTTCTAAAATAATTGAATTAGCTGAAAAAAGAGAGAAATTTAGAAAAGAGAAGAACTGGAAAGATTCTGATAAAATAAGAGAAGAAATTGAAAAACTTGGTTTTATTGTTAAAGATGAGAAAGATGGTTTTAAGGTTGAGAGAAAGTGAAGGATTTAAGGTTGAGAGAAAGTGAAGGAATAAATGATGGAAAAAATAAATCCTGAAGAAATAAGAATAGAAAAATTAAATGAAGCACATGAAAATATTACAAAAGAAATAAAATCTTATGAACCTGAATTAGTAAATTTCCTTGTAGAAGATGCTCTCAATCAACAAAAAAGAAAAATATCAGTTACTTATTTATGGTTTTTAAGAAAAACAAACGAATTATTGGGTTATATTACTTTAACACCTGATTGTGTTAAACTTAAGAATATTAATCCGGATTTATGCCAAATCTTTAAAGATAAAGGTATAACTTACAGGTCATTACCTGCATTAAAAATAGGAAGATTATGTGTTGATGATAGATTTCAAAAGAGGGGAATTGGATCATTAATGATACAATTTTCAATAAGCAAAGCAAAGATAATTAGTCAAGAAGTTGGTTGTAGATTTATTTATTTAGATGCTAAAAGAAATAAAGACAAATCAAAAGATGCAATTCATTTTTATAAAAAATTTGGATTTGAGATGTATAAGGAAGATAAAGGAAAGAAAAAAAGCAAAGAAACTCCCTTATATTTAGATATATGGCCATATATTCAAGAAGAATTAACAAACAATTAAAAGTTTCATATTTTTATCTATCTCTTTTGCAAAAGATTTCTGTTTAGAAGTAATTCTTGAATTCTCTACTTTAATCATCTTTTCTAAAAAAATATCTGCTTCTTTTCCAACTAATTCTGGTGTAGATTTTATTGGTTTTGCCATTTTAAAGTTAAGAGGGAACGATAATATAAATCTTTCTATTTCTAAAACATTGTGCCCTCTTCATATTTAATAATATGTTTTTTATAAAGATTTCTAACTATTTTTATTATTAAAAAAATGGATTTAATATTTTCTTTAAATTTATTTGAAAAAGAAAAAATACCTTCTAAAATAATTGAATTAGCTGAAAAAAGAGAGAAGTTTAGGAAAGAGAAGAATTGGAAAGATTCTGATAAAATAAGAGAAGAAATTGAAAAGCTTGGTTTTATTGTAAAAGACGAGAAAGATGGTTTTAGAGTTGAGAAGAAATAAAAAATATACAACCAGAAAGATTTTTAGTTAAATGCTCGCATCAACTTCTTTTATTTCTTAAGTTTAATTTGTTTATATCTACAGGATAGATTGAATTATTTAAATTTCCTGAATAAAAAATAAATAGCCTTTTGCAATTATTTTATTTTTAATCTTTAAAGTATCAAACAATTTCTTTTGATTTTTTTCTAATTCCTGATTATATTTTGCTTCAATTAAGCTATCTTTTGTAATAAAGTCTATTTCTGTAGAATTTTCAAGATAATAGGTTGGATTTTTATCTTTTATACTTAAAAAAACAAGATTTTCATAGCTTGCACCTAAATCTTTAAAGCCAGTTATGGCATTTTTAATGCCAACATCTCCAATATAAATCTTTTTAGGAGAAGTTACTTTTTCGTTAATAGATTTAGAATATCTATCGACAACATAAAACAAATAAGCTTTCTCAAAATAGTTTACATATCTTTTTGCACTGTCTACAGATATTTTTAATATTTCGGATATTTTATTATAGCTCATTGGTTTTCCTACTCTTTGACATAATAAAATAAAAAGCTCTTTGATTGTTTTTTCTGCAGTTATTTTATGGTAAGCAATTATATCTTTATAGATAATACCCTCTATTAATTCATTTATATAAGTCTTGTCTTCCTTAAGCACATAATAAGGAATTCCACCAATTTTTAAATAATCTTTAAAATAACTCTCTAATTTAGCACTATCTGATTTAGTTATTTTTGCTTCTCTAAATATTAAAAATTCCTGAAAATTTAAAGGCATTACTTCTATAGTTTTTGTTCTTCCAGTCAAACTTGCTTTTTTATCTCTCATTAATGTTGCAATTGAAGAAGAGCATATCACCTTTATGTTTTCATTATCATAAATGCTTTTTAATTCTTGTTCAAAATCTTCCCTTGAAGAAACTTCATCTAAAAACAAATAGAAGAAGTCTGATGAAGATTTTTTGTGTATTTTTTTATATTCTTCAATTAACCGATGTATGCTAAATTCAAGCAAATTAAAGGAATCTAGACTTACAAAAAATATTTCTTCAGGTTTAGTCTTGTTTTCTAATAAATGCTTGATTGTTTGTTTAATAATAGTAGTTTTTCCTATTCTTCTAAGACCAGTTAAAATAATTATTTCCTTTGAATTTATATTACTTAAAATTTGTTTTAAATATATATCCCTAGTAAAACTGTCATCTTTAAACTTTTCTTCCCACCAGGGATTTTGTTTGAATAATTCTGCTTCTATTTCCATAAATGATAGCTGATTTTACCCCTTTTAAACTTTACTATACCATCGCATAGTTTAGCCTATAACTTTACTATACCATAGTATAGTAAATATTCGCTTTTGTTCATTCTTATTCTAAGCTTCTTTTATTTATAAACTTTCTAAAGGTGTTTGTCTGTTACCCTTACCTTTTAATATATATTTTTAAGAATATAGAATTATTCATCAGTTTAACAAGTTTTAAATCCTTTAACTTTCTCTAATTTGGCATAGAAATGAACAAAAAACAGATTTCAGAAAGAAATATTTACACCAAGTTTATAACACCTTCAATTTTAAGTAAAGGTTGGGATAAAAACAAATAAGAGAAGAAATTGAAAAACTTGGTTTTATTGTAAAAGACGAGAAAGATGGGTGTAGAGTGGAGAGAAAGTAGTCTAACAAAAGAGTTTTAAATTCATAAGTATTATATTATATATGACAAAGAATATTTTTTTAAAAGAATTGGAAACATATGAAAAGAACAAACAAAGATTGCTTAAGGATAGTCGAGGTAAATTTGTTCTTATAAAGGGAGAAGAAATAATAAATGTTTTTGATACTTATTCAGATGCAGTTAAGGTTGGAATTGATAAATTTGGAAACACTCCTTTTTTAGTAAAACAAATCCTCGAGGTAGACCAACCACAAAATTTTACTTCTAATTTAATTAGAGTTGATATACCATGCCTTCCGTAACCATTAATTCTTCGGATTTAGAAAAAGAAGGTCCAATTTTAGAAGTTCAGTTTTTAATTTCATCAGATTTAGAAAAGAAATATATTGAAGAAAAAAAGGCTATTCCGGAACCTATAACTGTTAAATCCTTAATTGATACAGGTGCTTCTGCATGTGTAATAAAAAAGGAAATACCTGAAGCATTAGGTTTAAAACCAACTGGTGTTACAAAAATAAATACTCCTTCTAGTAAAGACCATGAATGTTATCATTATTTTATGCGAATGTTAATTCCAAGTCACGGGTTAATCTATGAAGGTCCTTTTATTTCAGCACCATTAGAGGGGCAAGAGATTAGTTCTTTGATAGGGAGAGATGTTTTAAAAAATGGAATTTTAATTTATATTGGATATATGAATCAATTTACTTTTTCTCTGTTTTAATTTATGTCCCTTAGATGATTTTATAATTTCATTATGGTGAACATCAAGTCCATAAACCAATGCTCTTAGGAATGGTTATTCTTAATTGGAGTTTAGAACTGGTGGAGTTAATTAATTTTATTGATTTATATTAACGTTTTCCCATAAATATGTTAATAAGGCAAATATTATATAACGTTTGTATAAATTATTATTTTACTTATCACTAGCTCAAATTTCAGCCCCTCAAATTTCAGCCCGTAGAAACCTTTTTAAATCTCTTTTCAGGGTTTTAAGATATGGCAACAATATATGATATTAATGGAACAGAGCTTATCAATAAGGCTGGTCCTGAATTAAAGAAGCTAATGAAAAAGCCTGAATGGGCTAATTTTGTCAAAACAGGAGCTGGAAAGCAAAGAGCACCATATGATCAAGACTGGTGGTTTATGAGAGCTGGTTCTGTATTAAGAGCTGTTTACATGAAAGGTCCTATTGGAACTAATAAATTAAAGATGAAGTATTCTAATAAAAAGAACAGAGGATATCAACCTGAAATAACATATGTTGCTTCTGGTAAAGTTATTAGAGTTATATTACAAGATTTAGAAAAAGCAGGCTTGATTAAACAAGTTGAAGTTAAAAAACATAAAGGAAGAGCAATAACTCCTAAGGGAAAGAGTTTCTTAGACAAATTAGCTAAGAAAGGAAAAGAACATGAAAAGGTTGCTCATGTAAAAGAAGAACAGGTAAAAGAACATATTGCAGTTAAAGAACATCATGAGAAGCCTTTTGAAAAAAGCCTTCAGGGAAAAGAAGTTGTTCAGGTAAAAGAAAATGGGAATTAAATGGTTAGCTAAGAAATTAAGATTAGCTAAAAAATCAAGACAGAGAAGATGGGCACCATTCTGGACTGTTCCTAAGATTTATGGTAAAGGAAGAAGAGTTCATCCAGGCAGGCATACTGCTGTTAAAAGAAACTGGAAAAGAACAAGGATAAAGGCATAAAATGGAAGAAAGAATTTATGTTATACCATTAAGAAAATCATTCAGACATGTTCCTAGTTATGCTAAAACTAAAAGAGCTGTCAGAGAAGTTGGTTATTTTATTTCTAAACATATGAAATCAGACAATGTAAAAATTGCTACTGAATTAAGCAATTTAATTCACAAGCATGGAAGAAAGAATCCTCCTGCTAAGATTAAAGTTAAAGCTGTAAAAGATGTTAAAAAAGACAAACACAAGAAAGATGTTGAATTTGTAATGGTTCATTCTTTTGACTATAAAGAGCCTGTAAAAGTAGTTAAGAAAGCTGAGACTAAGGTTGTTGCTAAACCAGAAGTCAAAACAGAAAAGAAAATTGACAAATTATTAAAGAAAACACAAGAATTTGCAAAAGAAAAAAATATTAAAGAAGAGGACGTAAAAGAAGCGATTAAAAGAGCAAAAGTATAATTAATTTTCAAACAATTTTTTATAATTTTCTAAAATTTTAGATTCTGCTTCTTTTAATGAAATTTGTTTTATTTCTGATATTTTATTTAATGTTTCATTTATGAAGAAAGACTCATTCTTTTTGTCTTTGATATAAGGTAAGAAAGGCGGGAATAATAAGTACAATAGTTTCGAAATATATATATATATCTTATTTTATCTAAGTTTTATGACTTTAGAAGAAAGACTTGCAGATATTAAAATAAAAATCATTGTACTTAAAACTAAAATAACTGCACTTGCAGAACAAGAAAGAAGATTTGGAACTGATTCTCAAAATAAAAATTTACTATCAATAAGAGCAGAAAGAGGAAGAAATATACTACAATTAGGGGAATTAGAAAAGCTAGAAAAAATTTTGATAAAAAGAGTACAACAAAGCAGACAGCTTAGACTAGAAATAGAATCAATGAGGGGAGATTATCAGAGAATGATTAGTACTAGCCATTCTCCTGGTACTGGTTTTGGTAGATCTAACCCGAATGTACTTAGAGCTCGTTCAAATAGATTAAGTAGATTAAAAAAAGATATAGAAAAAAAAGAAAAACAATTAAAAAAATTAGAAGACTAATTTTCAAACAATCTTTTATAATTTTCAAATAATTTGTTTTCTGCTTCTTTTAATGAAATCTGCTTTATTTCTGAGATTTTCTTTAATGTTTCATTAATGAAAAATGGTTCGTTTTTCTTATCTTTAAATGGAGATAAGAAAGGAGAGTCTGTTTCTGTTAATAGATTTTCAATTTTGATTTCTTTTACTAATTTCTGGAAATGCTCTGATTTAACAATAGTGCAGGGTATTGAAAAGTTATAATTTAGAGAATAAGCTTTTTCAATTAGTTTGAAGTTTCCTGAAAAACAATGTAAAACTACTTTACTTGCTTTATTTTTCTCTAAAATATCTATAACTTCTTTTTCTGCCTTTCTTGAATGAATTATTAATGCTAAATTATGTTTTTTACCTAATGAAATGAATCTTTCAAAGACTTTTATTTGCTTTTCTTTATTCCAAGAAGGATTTGAGAAATCCAAGCCAATTTCACCTAATGCAACTATATTTTTTATGTTTTTTTCAATAAAAGAAAAAGTTTCATTTATTTGAGATTCATTTAAATTTTCTAATTCATCTGGATATAAGCCAAAAGAAGCTTTAATTAAAGGATATTTTTTTGATAAATTTAAAGCAAGTTTGTTTGCTTCTAAATTAATGCCGTTAGCAATTAATGCATGAAAATTATCTTTTTTGCATCTCTCTATTTTTTCTTCTATGTCTTCTAAAAGTTCAAAATGCACATGAATATCTACTTTCATTTTTTTATTTTAATTATATGAAAATATGAATGAAAAATGAAAACATTTTAATCAGATAAGGAAGTAAATTAATGAAGATTAATAATAAGCAGAAGGAAGTCATATATGTCCAGATTTTCTTTGCTTTTTCAGGTGTTGTAAATCTATTGCATAATGTCAGGAACATTCTTCCACCATCTACTGGACCTATTGGTAATAAATTGAATAATCCTACACCAAAACTAATTACATATAACCATTGGAATAACTGGGATAACCATAAGAATATTGTTCCTAGGATTTTTGAACCTTCTTTAAATCCGATTTTTACAGGAGAAACAGAAACACCTAAATAAATTCCATTTGGAGTTGCAGTTGATTCTGCTACATTTACTAAAAATGTTTCATTTTGCGTAGAAATATTTATTTTGGTATTAGGTTTTAATTTGTTAATCTCTAGAACTAAATCATTTAAGTTTTTTATTTCAGCATTATTTATATTTGTTATTTGCATTCCTGGCTGTAAACCAGCTAATTCAAAAGGTGAATTTTTTTCTATTGAAACTATTTTTACACCTTCATATTGTAATTGAGACGAAGTTATTGGATTTATCACTAATAATGAGATTAGTAAAATAATTACAAATAAAACAATATTTGAGAAAGGACCTGCTGAGAAAATTCCTAACTGGGATTTTTTTGATTTTTTCTCCATTGCTTTTTCATCTGGCTCAACAAAAGCTGCTAATATTGGGCCGAGAAAAGCAAAACCAGAGCTTTTTATTTTAATCTTATGAAATCTTGCATAAATACCATGAGAGAATTCATGTACAACAGCTATAATTAAAATAGCTATAATCCAATGCCAGAAGCCTAGAACAGGTAATTCAGGCGATACCTGGACACCTGGAATAACAGGAGCTAATGCTGGTGTAGATGCAGGATTAAGAATTAATTTTATTGTAGCTACTATTAAAAAAATGAAAATAAAAGCCATTCCTAAGAAAGCTGTTGTTATGCTTATGTTTTGTAATTTTTTTAATGAAACAAATAAAACAAAGCCTATTATGAATAATAATAAGCCTAGCTCTAATAAAACAGGTAAAGATAATATAAAATTAAAGTTTTTCAAATAAACACCTAATGCTAAAATAAATAATACAATACTTATTAATAATAAAATTAAACCTATTTTTTTTATTAATTTATTTGAATCTTTCTTGGCTATTTTATCCATTAATTTCAAGCCTAGCTTGGTTCTGTAAATAAAGAAAAAACCACCCTGGACTTCAAACTTTTTTTTATTTCTCAAATAGAATAGAATGATTAAACAATAAAAAATTAAAGCAAAAATTAAATCCCAGCTCATTTTTTCCTGACTGGACGTAAGTCATTACAGCCACATTTTCTACATGAAATTGTTTTTTGTATTACTCTTAATGGCTGTGTTCTTTGTTTTGTCTTGCATCTTCTGCAGATAAAAACATTCTTGAATAATCTTACTTGTGCTTCTGGGAATTTTACCATGTTTATTTACCTTTTAGGACTTTTTGGTCCATTACTGTCCAATACTGGACAGCATCTCCTTCTTTTAATGTTTCCTTTAATTCATCTGAGATAGGAATATCAAATGTTTCAAATGTCTCTAAATCCATTACATTTGCTATATTATTTGTTATTGATAGTAATTGCCCGTTCTTTTTTTCAATTATTGGGACTTCTATTTTTTCATGTCCTGGAACAACTATGATTTTCTTTTGATCATTAATGATTGAAACAGCTTCTATTCTGCATTTAGCATGTCCGTGTTTTCCTGTTTTTGAAGTTTGAATTGATTTTATAACACAAGGCAATCCTTCTATTATTGCATAATTGCCCACTCTTAATGCAGTGGCAGTTGTAACTTTCATATTATCCATAAAAAATTATCTTAAAATTAGATTTATAAAGATTATGCTTTATCTTTTTCTAGGTCGTCCACGTCTTTGTGGTGATTTAGAAATAATTCTTCTTCTTTCTGTTATTGTTTCTCTTTGCTCAATTTGAACATCTGGCTGTGATTCCATTATTTCTGAATTTGTCATTTGAGCTGGTAAATTTGATGTTTTCTTTGCTAATTTATTTTGTTTCTTTGATTTCTTTGCTTTTGTTTTAGCTACTTTCTTTATTTTCTTAGCTCTTCCTTTAACTGATTTCTTAGAAATTCTTCTTACTTTTACTTGTTTTTCAACACTGATTTCAGGTATTTCTGAGTTAAAATTTAATTCAGATGTAATTGGCTCTATTGATTTTTGCTGTTCTTTTTCCTGTTCTCTTTCTTCTCTTAATCTTCTTAATTCTGAAGTCATGTCTTTTAATGCACCTTCTAAGAATTTGATTTTTAATTCTAAATTGAAAATTTCCCTTGATAAGTTAGAAACTGCTATCCATAATTGAGCCTGACCTTGATTCTTTGCTTTTCCATAAGCTTCACTATATTTAGCTGCTTCTTTAATTTGAAGCTCTAAATGGTCTTTTAGTGTTTTATCGACTGAGTCTCTCCAGTTTGTCATATACTATTCAAATTATGACCTTTTATATATTTTTCTATTTTGAAGTAGCTACAAAAGTAAGGGTTGCACCCCTTACGACCCTACGCACTTTCTTAAAAAGAACCTGCAATAAAAAACCTTCAGCAAAAAAGAAGATTTGGGGAAAACAAATAATTTTAAATAGTGAAAATTAAAAAGTTAAATATGGCATTTCAAAAAAATGACTTTGTAGAAATAGAGTATGATGCTTTTGAAAAAGATTTTAATAAATTAGTTGATACCACAAATGAGAAAAAAGCTAAGGATGAAAAAATATACAAAGAAGGTGTAAAATATGGTGGCATTGTTGTTTGCTTAGGTTTTAAGGATGTAATAAAAGGTTTGGATGATTTTATTGTTGGAAAAGAACTGGGGAATTATAAAGTTGAGTTAACGCCAGATGATGCATTTGGAAAAAAAGATTCTAATTTAATTAAATTAATGCCAATGAATGCATTTATTGGAGCTAATATAAGACCATTTCCAGGATTGCAATTAAATTTAGATGGAATATTATGCACTGTAAGAAGTGTATCAGGAGGAAGGGTAATGATTGATTTTAATCATCCTTTAGCTGGAAAAACAATAAAATATGATTTACAAATAAAAAGAAAGATTTCTGATTTAAGAGAAAGAGTTGATAGTTTATTGGATTTAAGATTAGAAAAATACAATATTGAAAAACTAGAAAATGGTGTTTTAGAGGTAAAAAGCAAAATTAGAAAGGAATTTGAGAAACCTCTTGAAGGTGAGATTAAACAAAAGATAAAAGAAATAGAAAAAGTTATGTTCTTGGAAGAAAAAGATTAATTGTATTCTCTATATTAGAAATATATATATATATAAGTTGGGGTATAACATTTTTTATGGGTATTTTTAAAGAAACGACAGAAAAAAAGGTAAGAAGTATTAATGCTGATATATTAAGAATTGAACAAGAAATTTCTAATCTTCCTAATAAAAAATTTAATGATTCCAGGGTAACTGCCTTAAGAGGAAGAATAGCTGCCTTAGAAAATCAAAGAAAAGCATTAATTGGACAACGTGCAGCAAGAATTTTAGAACTAGAAAGGGAGATACCTGTCTTGGAAAGAAATTCGCAAAATGTTCATAATGATCCTTATGCTAGTAGTAAAGCTAAGTCTGACCAACTTCGGAGGTTAGCAAAAGCAAAAACAGAGTTGGCAGAATTAAAAAAACAAAAAGATTAGTTCTCAAATAATTTATTATAATTTTTCTAATAAGTTAGAAAAGCCTTTAGAAAGAAAAAATAAACAAAGAGTAATTAAAATAATATATTGATAAATAATAAATGAAGTATAAATATCCTTATATATTCTTTATTGAGCTTATATTTTATGGAATCTATTATTAACAAAGCAAGAATGAACCAACAGGATTTTTCATTGAAAAGAGAGGTAAAAAAGACTTCTGAATTAGACGATGAGTTAGAACTGATTATTGCTGCCCAGAAAGCTAAAATCAAGGTTATTGGCGTAGGTGGTGGAGGAAATAATACTATTAACAGGATGACTGAAATTGGTATTGCTGGTTCTGAAACAATTGCTATTAATACTGATGCTCAGGACTTATTATATACAAATGCTTCTATAAAAATTTTAATTGGAAAAGAATTAACAAAGGGTTTGGGTGCTGGTTCTAATCCTAAAGTAGGAGAGGAAGCTGCCAGAGAAAGTGAAGGTGATATTAAAAAAGCAATGGCTGGCTGTGATTTAGTTTTCATTACTTGTGGTTTAGGTGGAGGAACTGGTACAGGTGCAGCACCTGTTGTTGCTGATATTGCTAAGAAGAATAATGCATTAACTGTGGCTATTGTAACAATGCCTTTCTCAATGGAAGGAAACAAAAGATATCAAAATGCAGTTGATGGCTTAGAAAGATTAGAGAGCATGGTAGATACATTAATTGTTATTCCTAATGATAAACTATTAGAGTTAGCTCCTGATTTGCCATTGCATACTGCATTTAAAGTTGCTGATGAAATTTTAACAAATGCTGTAAAAGGCATTGCTGAATTAGTAACTAAAACAGGTTTAGTTAATTTAGATTTTGCAGATATAAAAGCAGTAATGTCGAATGGCGGTGTTGCTATGATTGGAGTTGGTGAATCTGATGGGGCTAATAGAGCTATTGATTCTGTTGAAAAAGCAATTAATAATCCATTATTAGATGTTAATATTGCTGGCGCTAATGGTGCTTTGATAAATGTATCTGGTGGATTGGATATGACATTAGAAGAAGCAAGAAAAGTTGTTGAAACAATTTCTGATAAATTAGACGAGGATGCCAGGATAATCTGGGGTGCACAAATTTCAGAAGATTTAGAAGGAACAATAAGAACAATGGTTATTGTTACTGGTGTTAATTCTCCTCAAATTTTGGGCGGAAGAAAGGGTTCTCTTGAAGGCAAGAAAAGCAAGATGGAGAATGATTTAGGCATTGAATTTGTGTAAAGGAAGCTTTCTTTTTTGGAAAAGAAATCTTCAATAAAGAAAAACAATAAGTCTTCGATAAAAGAAAACAATTAGGACTTCGAAAAAAGAAGCTGAATGTCTTGAAAGAAAAATAAAAAAACATTTTTAAAAAAATGGATAAACCTTATGTTAGGGCTGATGGAACAATAGATAGAGATAATCAAATTCCTCTTGAAAGACAACCTGTTCATTTTTATAGTATTGCTGGTTATTATTTAGAAATTCTTGGTCCTCGTATAGCGTTTGGCGGATATTTTAGATGGATTCCAAAAACTGGAGAAATTTTTGATGGAGAACTAACAGATGCAGGTGGAATTTCTCATATTAGCGAGGGAGCAATGGATGATAAAAAGTTAAGTTTTGTTAAGATATGTCTTGGAGAATCTCCTACAATCTCAAGTTATAGATTTAATAACATAAATGGCATTTGGATTGGAAGTTATGAATTTAATAATCAACCTTTTAGAGGAAAAGGAAGAATTGCTCAGTGCATAACAACTTTAATCAGTGAAGAAGGATTTAATCTTTATTGTGGGCCTCCAAAAGATTCTGATGTTAAAGAAGAAGCTAGAAAAGCAACTGATGATTTAACAAAAATTAATGTTCCTATTGAAGATATAGAATAAATAAAAGAATAATGAGTGGATGGCAACGAGATAGTATTGCAGGACATTAAATACTTTTAAATTTCTTTTTATTATTCTTAATATATGAATGAAATTTTTGGAATAATCGATTATGCAATTGAACAGTATAAAAGATTAGGAAAGTTAAATCCTAATAATCCATTATTGAGCTATGCTGATTTAAATGAAAATGGATTTACTCAAGATAGAGAACAGGTTGCAATATTTAATACTCTTTTTGGCGATATAGAAGTAGGAAGAGGATATGGGTGGATAGAGTATGGTGTTGAATTAAAAACTGCTGCTGATAATTTAGAAAGAAGAAGAGAGTGTTTAAGATTATTACGGTCTTTTAGACCATCTGTAGATTCTCTTCTTAATTAGAAAAGGAAGATTATATTAAATCGTCTAGTCATAATATTTATAAAGGCATTTTTTTCTTTAAAATCATGGTTAATGTAATCAGTAGCTTGAAAATGACTTTAGTTGAGTACAAGAGAGTTTTGCTTGTAACAAAAAAGCCAGGAAAAGAAGAATTCCTGACAGTAGCTAAAGTTTCTGCTATTGGTGCATTATTAATAGGATTAATAGGATTCATTATAAACATGTTGTTTGCAGTGGTAAGATAGAAGCTTTTCTTTTGCAAAAGAAAATCTTCGATAAAAGAAAAAAACAAGATACAAAAAAATGGCATTATATGTAATAAAAGCAACTGTAAACAGGGAAGAACAAGTTATGGATTTCATTAGCTCTAATGCTAAAAAGAAACATAAAAAAATTTACAGTTTAATGCATCCTCATGACATGAGGGGTTATGTTATTGTTGAAGCAGAGGATATGAATGAAATAAGAGAAGCTTATCAGGGTGTTCCTTATGTAAATGGTATATTACCTAAACCCTTAAAAATAGAAGAAATCGAGGGAATGATTGACCAGACAGTTGCTCAGCAAGTTAATATTCAAAAAGGCGATATAGTTGAAATTATATCTGGCCCTTTCAAAAGAGAAAAAGCAAGAGTTACAAGAGTAGAATTAGGAAAAGAAGAAGCTGTTGTTGAAATTTTAGAAAGCGCTGTTCCAATCCCAATTACTGTAAAAATAGATTCAATTAAAGTAATAAGAAGAGAAGGCGAGGAAGAAAATATAGATGCTGATTGAAGATTTTAAAAAAACTTCATGGAAAATAAAAAATGGCAGAAAAAATACAATTAATGATTGATGGCGGGAAGGCAGGTGTTACTCCACAATTAGCTCAAGCATTAGGCCCTAAAGGAATTAATATTGGAGAAGTTATTGCTAAAATAAATGAGAAAACAACTCATTTTAAAGGAATGAAGATTCCTGTTACTGTTGAAGTTGATGGAAAAAATTATACTATTACTGCAGGTACACCACCTGTTTCTGAATTAATTAAAAAAGAAGCTGGTATAGACAAAGGTTCTGGAGAACCTAATATGAATAAAGTTGCTAATATAGGAATAGAGCAAGTAGTTAAAATTAGTTTAATGAAACAAGATTCTATTTTGCATAATAGTTTTACAAGTGTTGTTAAAAGTGTTGTTGGCTCATGCAGTTCTTTAGGTGTTTTAGTTGAAGGGAAAACAGGAAAAGAAGTTTGCGGAGAAATTGATAATGGAAAATACAAACATGAAATTGATGCTAAAGTAACTGAAGTTCCTAATGAGAAAAAAGAAAGATTAGATAATGAGTTAAAATCAATTCAGACAGTCTTACAGAAAGAGAAAGAAAGGAAAGCTGCTGAAGAAGAAGCTAAGAAAGCTGCTGAAGAAGCTAAGAAAGCAGAAGCTGCACCTGGTGGAGTTAAGAAAGCAGAAGCTGCTGCTGCACCTGGTACAGAAGTCAAGAAAGAAGCTGTTCCTGCTGGTAAAGAAGCTAAACCAGCTGCTGGTGCTAAGGCTGCACCTGCTGCAAAACCTGCAGGCAAAGAAGCTGCTAAGAAGAAGTAAATGAAGCTTTTCTTTTTGAAAAGAAAATCAAAGAAGAGTCAAGCTCTTCTAGCATTAAGCAAAGCTTAATACTTCGATAAAAGAAAACAGTTAGCTTTCATTGAAAATAAATTTCTTTTTTCTAATTTTATTTTAAATTTTTTAATTTAGTAAGGTTTATTAAAGGCAATTATGAATTTTATTTTGGAGTACACACTACGGGATCTAAAAAAGACGTAAAGGTGTCGGCTAGCTTGGTTTAGGCTTCGAGGTTTGGGACCTTGAGACCCAGGAAACATGGAAAATATGTTTGGGAATTCAAATCCTGGTACCCTCATGTACTCCATATTTCATTTTCACATTTTGTCTTTCTTTTTTCTGAAGGTTTTCATTCTGCTTCTTTCTTTTTCGTGTTTTCTTTCCTGAAGGTTTCTCATTTTGTCTTTCTTTTGATGAAGATTTTCTTTCTACAGAAAGAAAAGCTCAAAGGAAAAGCTTTTTAAAACGACTGTAAGATAATTAATACAAGGAATTCAAATGACAAAGACAAAATTAAGAAGTTCTGCTGGAAGATTTAAAGCCAGATATGGCAGGACATTAAGAAAAAAAGTTGGAGAAGTTGAAAAGAAATTAAAAGCTTGGCACAAATGTCCTTATTGCACTAAAACAAAAGTAAAGAGAGATTCAATGGGAATTTGGCAATGCAAAAGCTGTAAATCAAAATTTACTGGAAAAGCTTACGAGGTATAAAATGGTTGCACATAAATGTTTTTCATGTGAAAAAATTGTAAAACAAGAATATATAAAAAAGAAAGTGAGATGTCCTTATTGTGGCTCAAAAGTTCTTTACAAACCAAAAGTTGTTTCAACTAAAGTAGAAGCCATATAAGGGTTGCACCCTTCATGAACCTGCCACAAAAGATGGCACCCTTCATGAACCTGCCACAAGAGGGTATCATTCATAAACCTGTTAAATAAAAAATGGAAAAAGCAATGGAAGAAAAAATACGAGAATTGCAATTATTAGAGCAGAATTTACAACAGGCTATGATGCAAAGACAAAATTTCCAAGGAAGATTAATGGAAATTGATAATGCTTTAGAAGAATTAGAAAAAAATCCAAAAGAAGTTTATAGAATTGTCGGGCCAATAATGGTGAAAACAAATAAAATTGATGTTGAAAAAGATTTGAATTCTAAAAAAGAAGTTGTTAGTTTAAGAATTAATAATGTTGAAAAGAATGAGAATAAATTAAAAGAAAAAGCAAAAAATTTGCAAGAAGAAGTAATGAAGGGGTTGAAAGATGAATGAAGAGTGTTTTATTGAAATATTACAAACTTTAGATAATATACGAACAGATTCTGATGTTCCAAAAAATATTAGAAATAAAATTTGCCAGACAATAAGCTGCATTGAAGAAAAAAAAGAAGACTGTTTAAAGGCAAACAAAATTCTTGAAAATTTAGAAGATATAACAAATGACCCTAATGTTCCTACTGAAACCAGGATGGAAATCATGAGTATTATGAGCATTTTGGGCAGAATGGTATAATTTTTATATATGCATGCATTAATAGAAATCTTTATATATTAAAATCTAACTACTAGGATAAAATGGAAATGTTTACTAAACTTAAAGACAAATTCCTGAATTCTATGAGAGATGATGGAATGAATGATGCACTTAACGGAGAAGATTACGTTGAGATAGACACAAATAAGGTAAGAAGCCCAAAAGAAAAGATAATAATCAGACCTTTTACTATGAATGATTTTTCAGATACAAAAGTTATCTTAGATGCTTTGAGAGAAGGCAAAACAATTGCTTTAGTCAATATAAGACCTTTGAAAGACAAAGATGTTGTTGAATTAAAAAGAAGCGTTTCTAAATTAAAGAAAACATGCGATGCTGTTGAAGGCGATATCGCTGGATTTGGAGAAGACTGGATTGTTGTAACTCCAAACTTCGCTTATGTTCATAGAGGAGAGGATTCTGCTCCTGTTGAACAATAAGTTTTTTCTTTTTTTAGTTAAGTTTTTAAGGTTTTTTATTCTATAGTTTACGACATAAGTAAAGTATATAAATACTAATAAATATCACCTCAAGATGAGGTGATATTATGTTAAATATTAAAGAAAGAGAATTAATCATTAATTTATATAATAAAGGAAAAAAACAAGAAGAAATTTCTGAATTAATAGGCTGTAGCCAGCCCACTGTACATAGATGGATTAAATACAATCTATCTGGAAGAACTTTAGAAACATTGCCAAGAAGTGGCAGACCAACAAAATTGACGCAACAGAATCTTATTAGACTTAAAAATAAGATTCTTACAAAAATTAAAAAAGCAAATGATGGATATTGCTCAGTAAATACTAAAGAAATAGGCGAAATTATTCACCAAGAGATTGGAAAATTATATTCGCTCCGTCATGTGGAGCGAATTATGCATAAAATTGGCTTTTCACTTATTATGCCAAGACCTCAGCATTTGAAGCATGACCAAGAAAAAGTTGATAAATTTCGAGATGAGTTTAAAAAAAACTCAAATCGAAATATGTGGGTTATGAAATAGTTGCCATTGACGAGGTAAGTTTCCAGTTAAAAGAAAATTATAAGAGAATTTGGTTTCCTAGAGGAGAGAAACCAAAAGGAGCTTTCTTTTGGAGCAACAAAAAACTCGTTGTCTTTGGTGCTCTCACAAGTTCACATAATTTTTATTATGATTTTTATGTTGCTCAGAACAGCTTGACATTTTCTTTTTTCTTAAAAGATCTTTTTGTTTGGCTAAAGCCCAACAAAAAATATTTGTTTATCTTGGATAATGCAGGATTCCACAAAACAGATGTTATTAAGAGCCTTATAGAAAAATATAGTAAAAGGTTTGTAGTTGAATATCTTCCACCATATTCACCAGAGCTTAATCCTATTGAAACTTGCTGGAAAGTTACTAAAAATGCTGTGACAAAATCACAGCATTTTAGAGATCTTGATTCAATGCAAGAGAAGTTAGAAGAATTTTGGAAAGGGCATATTTTTATGCAAGATTTTATTACTTATTTATGTCGTTAACTACTATTTGTTTAAATGAGAAGTCGATATAGTTTACCTAAATCAATTTCAAGAGATGGAGTAACTTTTGATTTAACAAGAGCACAAGAAAGAGAATTAGGATTAATTGTAGATGATTTAATGCCAAGAAGAAGACCTGTTTTTGAAGAAGATGCAACTGAAAGATTATTTCAAGAATTAAGAAGAGGTAGATCTTCAGACTGGATAGACCATGCTTTAGAAGTAGCTGAAAGACATGTAAGGGATTTAGGTCATACACATTATGATTTGCAAGACAGTCAGGATGGAGAACAAGTAGCTAATACTATTTTTGATTTTTTATATGGAATAATAGCTGAACCAAAAAGTAAAAAAATTCCTACATGTTTTGGTTTTGAAGCTAGAAAATATAGTCCTTTTTTAGGAGATGTACCTATTTTGATTGTAGAATTAAAAGAGCGAGAAAGAAGAATAGATATTGATTATTTATCGACTGCTGTAAATCATGTTGATGTTTGTGAAGCTGTTTACAGAGAAATTTTAAGGCCTGCAATTGAAAAAATAGGTAAATAAATTATTCTTTTTACCTAAGGTTTTTCTTTGAAGAAAAAACTTAATAGAAAAGCTTTATAAATTTTTATGCTGTTTTCTTTTTTATGGAACAAATTACAGGCGAAATATGCCCTGCATGCGGGAAGAAAACATTAGTATTAGGCGAAGAAGTAATGGATATTCCTCATTTTGGAAGATGCTATTTAATGACTATGAGTTGTACTGACTGCAAGTTTCATAATGCTGATATAGAAAGTGAAGAAATAAGAGCTCCTGCTAGATATACTTTTGAAGTTAAGAATGAGAAAGATTTGAATACTAGAGTTGTAAAATCATCTGAAGCTACTGTAAAGATTCCTGAATTAAGAATGACGGCTACTCCTGGACCTGCTTCAATAGGCTATATTTCTAATGTGGAAGGTGTTTTTAAGAAATTTAAAGAAATTGTTGAACAGCAAAGAGATAATTCTGAAGAAGAATCAGAGAGAAAGTCTGCTAAAAATTTACTTAAAAAAATGTGGAAAGTTGAATGCGGGGAAATGCCAATTACTTTAGTTATAGAAGACCCTTCTGGAAATTCTGCAATTATTTCTGATAAAGCTAAGGTTGAACCTCTAAAAGGTAAGAAAAAATAATTATTTTGGTTTTTTTACTATATGAACTTCATTTCTAAATTCGCGTGGTGGAATGCAATAAGTGCCTGTATAAATATGTAATCCGTCACGATATATATCATCCATAATTAAACCCGGCGGTGAAATATGAATAGGATGTCCATTGATTAAAACTCCATCAGTTAAAAATTCTGGAACTTCCCTTGTTCTTAAAAATTCTAATGATTTACTTGAATCATCAAAAGTGATAGAGTAATCACCATTTGAGTGGTCAGGTAATGGGACCAATCCATCAACTAAAATAGGAACATCAAGATGTGTTTTTCCAGTAATATCTAATATTTTTCTTCTTAATTTTTCCGCATCTTGTTTATAATTATCGGCTAATCTTTCAATATCGTTAATAGGATAAACAGGGTAAACAATCACTGAACTTGTTCTTGTTGAAGTAAAAGACTTATTTGGAATTGCCTCCCAATACTGAATTAAGTCATCAAAAGTTAAAACGTTTATTCCTGCAAATTCTGAATTTTCTCGACCTAATTGATTAAGAATAGCATTGAAGCTTAACTCAATTGGACTTATATAAGATAATCTTGGTTGCATTCTTGATGGTATGGAACCTAATGATTCTTCTGAATGATGGTCTCTATAAAGTGCGAAGTGCGACCATCCAAAAATTTCATTATGTCTTGCCAGAACTTCTCTCCCTAATTCATCATAAATAAGAGGTCCAATAAGAGGAACATTTACTGGAGAAACTGGATTGCCTTTAAATTGATAAGCCATGGTAATATAAAGAAGAGAAAACTTAAAAGCTTTATCTTTAACTAATTTTTATGAAAGTATTAATGTTACCTGTTAAGATTGATTTTGATGTAGAGAGATTGCTAAAAAATTTTAATGTTAAAGGAAAGGTTGGCATTCTTGGAACTGTTCATTTTTTACATTTACTTAATGAAGTTAAGAAAAGAGTTCCTAACTCTGTTGTTTTAGGGCAAGTAACTGGATGCAATGCTAAAAATGCTTTGAAAGAAAAAGTTGATTCTTACTTATTCATTGGCTCTGAGAATTTTCATCCTGAAGAGATAGCGAGAATAACTGGAAAAGAAGTTTACATTGCTAATCCATTTGTTTATTCTATAAAAAAAATAGAAATTTTAGATAATGAAAAAAGAATAAGAGGAAAACAATTAGTTTATTTGAATTCTGAACATAAGGGAATATTAGTTTCTACAAAATCAGGGCAGGAAAAATTAAAAGAAGCCTTGAAATTAAAGGGAAGAATATTTTTGTTTAATACTTTAAGAGAAACTGAATTAGAGAATTTTTCTGAAATTGACTGCTGGATTAATACTGCTTGTCCACGAATAGAAGGCAAAAGGATTATAAATCTTAGTGATATTCCAAAATAATGATATCTATTGATGAGATGGTTGCTTTTTGCAGAAGAAAGGGTTTTGTTTTTCCAAGTTCTGAATTATATGGCGGGATAGCTGGAATTTATGATTATGGTCCATTAGGTGTTGAGTTAAAAAATAATATCAAGAAAGAATGGTGGAAAAATCATGTCCAGGAAAGAGATGAGATTACAGGCATAGATGGCGCTATTATTTCTCATCAAAAAATATGGGAAGCTTCTGGACATTTATCAGGATTTTCTGATGTTATTTTAGAATGCAAAAAATGCAAGAATAGAGTAAGAGGAGACCATTTTATTGAAGACAAATTAAAGATTTCTGCTGATGGAATGAAATCAAATGAAATAAATAATTTAGTTAAAGAAAAAAAATTAAAATGTCCTAATTGTAGTGGGGAGTTTAATGAAGCTTCTAATTTTAATTTAATGTTTCCTGTTAATGTTGGTGTTGGAACTGGATTAACTGCTTATTTAAGAGGAGAAACAGCTCAATTAATTTTTGCTGATTTTAAGGAAGTTATGAATAGTGCTAGATTAAAACTGCCTTTTGGAATTGCTCAAGTTGGAAAAGCATTCAGGAATGAAATTGCTCCTAGAAATTTTCTTTTTAGACTTCGTGAATTTGAACAAATGGAGATTGAATATTTTGTAAAACCAGGCGATAATAAATGCCCATTTATTGATGAAGTTTTAAATCATAAAATAAATATTTACTCAAGTGAAATGCAGAGTAAAAATCAAAAAGCAGAGAAAATGAGCATGAAAGAAGCTTTGAGTAAAAAAATAATAAAAAATGAATGGCATGCTTTTTGGCTGGCTCATGAACATATGTTTTTAATTAGCATAGGTGCAAATCCTGATAATTTTAGGATAAGACAACATAAGAAAGAAGAGTTGGCTCATTATTCAAGTGATTGCTGGGATTTAGAATATAATTTCCCATTTGGATTTAAAGAAATTCAGGGAATTGCTGACAGGCAAGCTTATGATTTAACACAGCATATTAATCATTCAAAACAAGACTTAAGTATATTTGATGAGGAAAGTAAAACAAAATTAGTTCCTCATGTTGTTGCTGAACCTTCAATGGGTGTTGATAGGGCATTTTTACTAATTATGTTTGATGCTTATACTTATGATAAAGAAAGAGAGAATGTTGTTTTGAAATTGCATCCAAAACTAGCTCCTATAAAAGTTGCTGTTTTGCCTTTGGTCAATAAATTAAATGAAGATGCTAAAAAAATACATGATGAATTGAAAAAAGAGTTTAATTGCTATTTTGATACTTCTGGAAGTATTGGGAGACGTTATGCCAGGCAAGATGAGATGGGAACACCGATATGTGTAACTGTTGATTTTGATTCCTTAAAAGATAAAGACTGCACTTTAAGAGATAGAGATTCAACTAAACAAATTAGAGTTCCTCTTAAAGATTTAAACATGACTATATGGAAACTACTTTCTGGAAAAATAAATTTCTTAGATGCTGGGAAGCTTCTTTAGAAGAAGCCTTTTCAGAAAAGCCTTCGGGGAAAACAAAAAGGAACCTTCAGGAAGAAAAAAGAATATGAAAAGATTAAAATTTTCAGAACCTTTACCAGGATTAGTATTAGAAGGTAAAAAAGATACTACCTGGAGAATTAATGATGATAAGGATTTAAGTGTTAATGATATTTTATCTCTTTGTTTTAATGATGAAAGAGAATTTGCAAAAGCCAAAATAATTTGGACAAAGGAAACAACATTTGGAAATTTTACAAAAGAAGACAAAGAAGGACATGAACCTTTTAGTTCTGAAAAAGAAATGTATGAAACATATTCTAAATATTACAAGATAAATGTAAAACCAGACACAAGAGTAAAAGTTATTAAGTTTAAGCTAATTAAATAAACTTAAATATTCTTAATTTATTCTATTTTTATGAAAAGAGGTATAATAATTCTTTTAATTTTTGTTTTATTGGCTTCGAATGTTTTTGCTTCAAATTATTATTATGACAATTTAATTACAGGAAATAGCATTGTTTCTGGAATTGTTGATTTTTTTAAAGATTTATTTGGAAAGAAAACAAAAGGAAGTTCTTTAGATTTAAATGCAAATAATGAATGTGTAAAATGTATTGATTCTGGAAAAGCATATTGTTCTATAGATGTAAATATCGAAGGAAGTTCTGTTGGACAATGTGATTTAAAAAATAATGATAAATTTGGAATAGGAATTACATTTGGAGAAGGATGTAGTTCTTCTGGTGGAAAATTAATTGAAGTTAAAGAACAATGTCCTGGATATGTTGCACCAAAAGTAGCTCCAACTACAGTCAATGGTGTTTGCGGCTCTTCTAATGAAAAAACATTTTCAACAGCACCAACAATTGATTTATGTTCTACAGGAATAAATGGCTCTGTTCAATTCTATGATTTATGGCAGTGGTATTGTTATGGAATTAATGGAGGAATGAGTGCTGAATGCAGTGCGAGTTATGTAAATCCTGAAACAAAACCATCAGACTTTGAAACATGTAATTCGTGTTTAAACAATGGATATCATTGGTGTTCTGATTATGCAACAGGAACTGGCATTGATACAAATTGCATTGAGAATGAAGATGATTTATGCTTGGAATTAGGGGGAAAATTAGTTTCAAGTGCGGATAAATGTCCAACAACTCCAACAATTTGTACTGATAGTGATAGTGGATTGAATTATTATATTAAAGGAAAAACAGTTTATGGAATAGAAAAAGAAGATTCGTGCTTTAATCCTTCTGAAAATTTTAATTATATAAACGAGAATTATTGCGAGAATGGAATTGCTTTGGTTAAAGCATATAATTGCTCTGATAAAGGAGAAATTTGCCAAGACGGAGCATGTACTGCAGGTTTAGAAAAGCATTCTGACCTTACAAAGATAAACCCGATAAAAAATAAGTTTTCGCATATAAAGACTTTTGCTATGCTTTTTAGAGAGATTACTCTTTCTGACATTTATTCTATTAACCCTTTATTTGATTTTGTAATTGGTAAAACTAGCATACAAAAAGGGCAGGGATTAGACAAGGAGTTTATTATTTCTTATTATCTGGACTTGACTCTCTCGCAATTTAACGAATATGTAGATACCCCTTTTCTCTTAAATTATGCTGAAGAAAAAAATGAGGATTCAGAAAGGGCATTTTTGCATCTTTCAAAGGATATAACTATTGATAGAAGATATCTGGGTTCTTACACAGAAATTCCCGAAGAAGGATATAGGAGAGCACTAATAGATAAATTTTTTAGGATTTATGTTAAGCAGAATCAGAATTTTTACGATATCAGCATAAAGTCATATTATGGCAAAGGCGTTTCTGTGCAGGGTGACGAATATATTCCTTTGTGTTCTTCTTCAGGAGATGAGATATACATAGGAAATTTAGGAAAATTTCAAGAAATAAACTGGAATGTTCTCAAGAGTGCTGGCAGTAATTTTGAAATTAATTTAGAATACTGGAATGGCAATGAATGGAAAAAATTAGATGTTAAAGAAGATACAACTGAAAATTTTATTAAAAAGGGAAAAATGGCTTTTTATCCTCCTACAGACTGGAAGAAAAATAAAGTTAATAATGATTACTTGTACTGGATTAAAATTAAATGTCCGCTAAGTTTAACTGAAGGCCCTTTATTACAAACTCATAATTATGGAGGAGATATTGTATTTGGATTTATAGTAATTACTGACCCTGCAATTAGCGGAGAATACTATCGCGAAGATGACACGAGGATAACATTTTGGGGCTGGGATGAAATGAATGATAAAAATAAAGATGGATTTGTTGATGATGCTGAATTTTCAAATCTAGTCAATCCACAAGCAACTGCAAGATTCAAATGGCAAAGCAGATTAGCTACTCAATATATGGCAGATACATGGATGTTTAATCATCAAGACAGCTTTTTTAGGGATTATGCTAATTATTATGTTAACCATATTTCTCAAAATTATAATGTAGACAGCTTTTTTTTGGATGATTCTGATTTAAGAGTAATGGATGTTTTTAGCGGTGGAGGCGGCGGGAGTTATATTTTGGAATATCCAGGAAATTCCCAAGAGGAATATATTAAAAACAAAATTTCTTTATATGAACGACTTCAGCAAAATTTTCCAGATAAACTGATAACCCTTAATGCAGGATATATTTTCAATAAATTTTCAGATGACTCTCCTATGGGAACATTATTTGAAGGGTATATTACTTATGGAAATTCTATGTATGACAATCCTGTTTTTTTGAAAAAAGTGGCTGATAATTTTGAGAAAGCATGTCAAAATAACAAAGTAATTTTTCTTAAAGCGGATTCTCAGGCTCTTGGCAAAGAAAGATTAACTTATGATATATCGACATTAGCCAATATTAAAACAGGAAATACAGAAGAAAAAAGAATTTATGCTTTAGCCAGATATTATTTGATTTCTAACAACTGCACCTATTTTTCATATCAGGATGCAAGAGATTATGGCCGGCCTGAAAACTATTGGTTTGATGCAATTAAATTCAATGTCGGAAAACCTTTAGGAGATTTTTATTTTATTCCAAGTGAAGATGCACAAAATTTAAATCAAAATAATTTAATAAAAAATTCTGGTTTTGAAGAAACAGAGAATAATGAAATTAAAAACTGGAAAAAACTTGAGTGGTGGTCTCAGAATTTTGCTTATAATTCTGAAATTTTATCTGGCAGTAAAGCAGTGAAAGTTTATTCTACTGGCGAGAACATGGAAACTGGCGGGATTTACCAATCCTTGGAATTAAAGCCAAATAGTGTTTATTCATTCAGCGCAAGGATTAAAACAGAAAATTTAGAGTCAAGACCAATAGAATGGATTACTAATCTTGGAGCAGAAGTGAATCCAGGAGCTACTATTTATTTTAATATACCTGAATCGCAGGGCAATGTTTACTATAATGGTCCTGGTCCAGGAACACATGATTGGACAACAATTTCAGGAAGTTTTAGAACAGGAAATAATGTTGATGGCTCTTATATTGCTTTAATGATTTATAATGGGAAAGGCACTGCATGGTTTGATGATGTTTCTTTAGTTGAGGGCAGTTTGCCTGAAACAGCAGGAATTTTTGCAAGAGAATTTGAAAATGCATTAGTGCTTGTGAGGCCTGAACAATTTTCAGAAAAAAAAGTAAGTATGCAACTTGAAAGCGAATATTTTCCATTAGAATCTGATGGAACATTTAGTGCTCCTGTTTCATCGGTTGAATTGGATGATTTTGATGCAAGAATTTTAGTTAAAAAAGAAGATGCCATGAGATATATTCCTCTGAATGATGTTGCTGTTCAATCAATTACAATTCCGGATATAGAAATAGACAAAGAGAATATAGCCTTAATTGCTATAAAAAACAAAGGAAAAACTCGAGAAGCAGTTGATTTAAATCTCCAGTATAAAAATTATGGACAAGACATACATAATGAAGAAATACAAAGAATTAACTTGGCTCCATTTGAATCAAAGATTGTTGAATTTAAGTTTATTGGAAAAGTGGGAGGAAACGGAATTAGAGCAAAAGCAATAATTGATAATGATGCAAATGAAAATGATAATCTGTTATGGCAAGGCAAGTATGTTCAACCTACAAAAGATGCACAAATTTATGGTTTTATTCCTTATGAAATTTATTCTGGGAAAGAAGCTCAATTTTCAGTTCAAATAGTTAACAAAGGTAAAGAAAAATTATCCCATTTAAGCTGGTCAATGGAAGTTGCAAAACCTTCTGATAATTCAGATGATTGCAGTTTAAATGATTGGAGTAAAAGAAAAAATTGTCAATATGAGTTAGTCAGACAGGGCTATGTTGATGAAATAGATGTTAGCAAAAATTATTTCGATGGTTATTATAATGAAAACTTCAAAGCCATATTAAACAAAGAGCCAGGACAATATATTATAAGAATGAAACTTCAATCAGAAGATCAAATTAAATCCAACAATGAATACTTTAATATAATTAGAATTAAAGAGTCTGGACCGGATTTAAGAATTTATGAAAATAATTATAATTTAGCTTTTATCAAAGACATGAGTACTCGGATACAAGTGATGATTGAAAATGTTGGAAATGAAGAAGCTGAAAATGTGAATGTTTCAATGTATTATTCTTCTGACTTCTGTAATTTTGAAAATCCAAAGGGTTGCAATTTTGAACTTATAGAAACAAAACAATCACGAAATCTTGGAGGACTTGGTTGTGTAAATTGCCCTCTCAATTACAATAATTTAGAGTTTGAGTTTACTCCTCAAAAATCAGGCATGTTTACACTTGCTTTTGTTGTTAATTCAAGCAAGGATATAAATTTGGAAAATAATATTCTTAAAATGTATTGGGATGCAATAGCAGCTGGGCCTGATGTTAATGTTGCTTTCTCAGGATATAACCAAGAATACTTTGTTGGAGAAGCAGGAGAGATAAAATTGAGAGTTAATAATTATGGAAACAGGATTGCGCAGCAAGTAAATCTTTCAGTATATGACATTAATGAAGATAAAAGTGAAGAAAGATTAATTTATTCTGAAAATCTCGGAAATTTAGATTATCGGCCTGATGCTTGCAGTTTGAATCTGAAGGAAGGAGATGAATTTATTTTGAAAGATTTTAATGGAGAAAGAAAAATCAAAGTTGCGGTAATTCCTACAGAAATAACCAGTGTTAATACATATAATCGCGTTGAATTAAGATCAGACTTTGGAAGTTATTCTGTACTTCTTAATGCTGATGGCACAAAAAAATTCAATCTTTTGGGTATACCTTACAAGATAAAAGCATTTACAGGCAATGCTAATTCTGGAGATAATTTTATCCGTTTAGACCTTTGTGAAGAGTTGCAGGAGCTGGAATTAGATGACAACAATCCAAAAGAAACAATAACCGTGAATAATGAAGAATATGAAATTGAATTAACAGATTCTTATATTGGCGGAGATCATAGGGTTTATTCAAATATTGCTGTAACAAAAAATAGCGAAAGCGATAGTTTATATGTAAGCCAGTCACAAGGAATAGTTTTGATTAATGGTGTTGGAATAGAGGTTTTAGAAAGCAATTCGCCCGCAGCATTTGCTGGTGCAGTTGGAAAAGTAAAAATAAAAGTTTATGCTCCTAAAGGAGAAATTCTTAATTCAAAAGATGTAATTGTTCCATGGACTCCTGAAAATAAAGGTTACACAAAGATTGTTGCAAATGTTAGTGTTAATGAAAGGTTAAGAGAAAATGAAGACCAAAACATTGAAAATAATATTGATGAGATTTATACAAATGTAAAAGTTGATGGTGCAGATGTTGCTTTGGAGTATTATATGGTAAAATATCCTATAAAAAACCAAGCTAATCATATTCAGATATCTGTAATGAATTATGGAAATAAAAATATCCAAAATGTGATTTTAAACATAAGTGATAATGGAAAGACACTGGAAACTTATACTTTTGATAATCTTGAATCAGGAATGAACTTAGGGCATGATTATAATTGGATTCCTGAAGAAATAGGATTACATAATTTAAAGATTGAATTAATTGCAGATGATGTAGATAAAGAAAACAATGTTGTTGAGAAAGAAGTTCGTATTTATGATTTTATTGAAGGAAAAATTAATATCTTTGATAAAGAAAACAACAGAGTTTTTAGGGATATTTATTTTCCTGACTGGCGCGGTTATACTGAAGCAAGAGATGATGGAATTTATGCAGAATATCCGAATTTATCTAATGGAGAACGGTTTGATATGGATGTAAGATATGGAGAAAACCGGGTTCGTGCACAAATGCTCTTTGATTCTTCATTTAAACAAGAAATGAATTTGATATCTGAATTTTACAATAAAACAAATGACTCCGGAGAGTATTATGCTGTCTTTGTAAATAAATTTGAGGATACGTCTGACATAAAAGTGAAAGAAGTGTCTCTTGATGTTCCTATAAATTATTTTTCTGAATGGGGTCTTAATCTTGAGTCAGTTGATGAACGTGAAATTAAATTTGTTTATTGCACGGACTTTAATTTTTCAGAAGATAAATGCAATGTTGAATGGGTTGATTTTGATAATTTTTATCTTGATGCTTATGATAGCACAAGATGGTTTTCTGATGGAAATGTAGAGACATTAACTATGATTTACGCATGGACATCTGGGATTGGAATGAAGATTGAGGCAATTGCATTGAAATTTAATCCTAATGAAGATCAAATAGAAAATGAAGAAATTGAAAAGATTCCTATAGAAACTCCAGTAACAGTTCCTATCAATGAGCCTTCTCAAGGAAGCTCTGACGGAAGTAGCGGAAGCGGAGGAGGATCAATTGCAACAGGAATGAGTATCAAACGCATTAGTGCAGAAAAAACTTTTTTGAATAATGTTTTTTATTCTTTAATTTCAGGCAATGCAGTTAAAGAAAGTGAGTGTGTTCCTAATTGGGGAAACTGCCAGTTTGGACCATGCAAAAATCATTTTCAAAAACTTGTTTGTGTTGATTTGAATAATTGCATGAGCGAAAGCGGACAGCCTAGAGAAACAAAGTCTTGCTTTCAAGAAGGAGAATGTGTTGATAGAGATGAAGATGGTTATGGTTTAGGTCCGGACTGTATTGATTTTGATGTGGATGATACTAATCTATTAATTACAATAGATATACCTGCGAAAACTCCACCAAAAAATTATAATTACTTATTTATTCTTGCAGGAATATTTATTATTTTGATTGTGGGAATTGTCATATGGATTATTTGTAGTAAGAAAACAGAATAAAGATAGATTTTTAAGGCATAATTTTTCTTTTATTTATAGGGGCGCTTAGTTTAGCTCGGTTAGAATCTTCCCTTAGCAAACAATCATAGTCTAAATAGGGAGGGATCGTGGGTTCAAAAGAAGCTTTTTTCTTGTAAGAAAAGCCTTCGGGGAAAAGAACACCTTGAAGAAAGAAAATAAAGCTTCGGAAAGTCCCACAGCGTCCATTTTTATTTACAAATATGAAAAAGCCCAAAGAAGAGAAGATAGATTTGAAGATAGATTTCAAATACAATTTAGGAATTTACTGGGAGTTTCTAAGCAAGTACAAGATTTTATTTTTTGTTATCTTAAGCTTGGTTTTTTTATTTGAAGCTTTGCAAGTTACTGAAAAGTATATTTTAAAGATTATTATTGATAATGGAACTAAGTTTTCAGAAGGCGGTTTAGATTATAATATATTTACTAAAATATTGCTTATAGCTGCATTAGTTTATATAGGCATTATCATAATTAGAACTATAAACAGATGGTTTTACCTTCATTTTATTAATAGAATAGAAGCAAATATCATTGTTGAATTAAAAAGAAAATTCTTTAGCCATATCATTGGATTATCGCACAGTTTTCATACAACTCATAAAACAGGTAGCTTGATTTCTAGATTAACAAGAGGCGGGAGAGCTATGGAAAAGATGACTGATGCAATAACATTCAATTTAGCTCCTTTAATCTTTCAATTGATAATAATAAGCAGTTCTTTGATATTATTAGACAAATTATCTGCATTAATTATAGGTTTAACAGTTATAACTTTTATCTCTTATAGTTTGTATAACCAGATGTTGCAACAAGGTGCAAGCTTGAAAGCTAATGAGGCTGAGGATATTGAAAAAGCAAATATTTCTGATATTTTTACTAATATTGATTCAATTAAATATTTTGGTAAAGAAGATTATATAAAAAATAAATTTTCTAAATTAACAAAAAATACTCGAGATGCTTTTATTAATCATTGGGATTACTTCAGATGGTTTGACTCTGGACAGGCAATAATAATAGGGATTGGAACTTTTTGCTTAGTCTATTTTTCAATTGTTAAATTAATGAATAATGAGATGGGAATAGGGACCATTGTTTTTATTTATACAATATTCTCTGGATTGTTAGGTCCATTATTTGGATTTATGTGGGGAATGAGACAATTTTCAATGATTTGTTTGCTTATGGAAAAATTGAGAGAGAGGTTAAAGATAAAGAAAATGCAGCTGAGTTAGAAATAAAAAAAGGAGAGATTGAATTTAGAAATATTTCTTTTGATTATGGAAAAAGAAGCATTTTTAAAAATTTTAACTTAAAAATTAATAAAAATGAAAAAATTGCCTTAGTTGGGCATTCTGGTTCTGGAAAATCTACTTTAGTTAAACTTCTTTATAGATTTTATGATGTTAATTCAGGAGAAATTTTAATTGATGGAAAAAATATTAAAGATTTCAGGCAGGAATCATTAAGAGGAGAAATGGCTATTGTACCACAGGAATGTATTTTATTTGATGATACTGTTTACAATAATATTACATTTTCAAGACCTGATTCTATTCATAATGATGTAATAAAAGCTATTAAATTTTCACAATTAGACAAAATTATTGAGAAATTTCCTAAAAAAGAAAATACTATTGTTGGGGAGAGGGGAATTAAATTAAGTGGAGGAGAAAAACAAAGAGTTTCTATTGCTCGAGCTATTTTAGCTGATAAGAAAGTTTTAGTTTTAGATGAAGCTACTTCTTCATTGGATTCTGAAACTGAATTTGAAATTCAGAAAGATTTGCAGGAATTAATGAAAGGAAGAACTTCGATTATTATAGCACATAGACTTTCCACTATAATGAGAGCTGACAGAATCATTGTTATGAAAGAAGGAAAAATAGTGCAAATTGGAAAACATGAAGATTTGATTAATTTAGAAGGAGAGTATAAGAAATTATGGAACCTGCAAAAAGGTGGATATATTAAATAATTCTTTTTCAGAAAGAGGTTCTTTATTTAATTCATTAACTAGCCATAAACCACTATTTCTTATTTTTTCTTTTGGAGAGAATAAACCTAACCAGTTTAAAGAAGGCTTGCATTCATTGCATTGTGAAATTGTAGAAATAATTTTTGATTCTAATTTTAATCTTTCTTCCTTGTTCTTGACTTCAAAAACAGCAAATGAGAAATTTTCCTGAATGTATTTTGTTACTTCTTTTTCTACTTGTTTTTGTTTATTAAAATCTATGGGGTTGTTTAGAATTCTGGATGCCTTTGTTGTTAAATCTAGTTCCCAGGATTTTAAGAAAGAATCATTATTTTTATTTAATAATGCTCTTCCAATATTCTTCCTGAAAATGCTTCTGTCTTTGTTTTCATTAACAAAATGCTGGTTTAATCTGGATATTAATTGGTTATTTCCTGTATGAGTTCCTATTCTGACTATCCTGTTGGTATTATGAGCTAATTCATTTTTTTCAAATAAGATGTATATTCCATTTAATGGAATCTCGTTTATATTAAATGGAAATTTGTGTTTAGGGAGAGAATTGAATAGATTATGGAGATGATTACATGTATTGCTCATTTTTCTCCTTAAGAAATTTTAACTGCCTGCCTATGCCTAATCCTTGAAGAGGTATTTTATAATTTTTTATTGAAGGAAGAATATATTTCCTATAATTATTCCCTGCTAAAAAGATAAATTCATCATTGTTTATGTCTGTTAAGTTACTTAATTCTTTTAACACGTTTATAGACCAATCCTTAATTTCTAGAGAGGACATTTTGTTTAAGGTTTGATTATATGGTTCAATCTCCTGATTTAAATTTAATAAGCCATATTTAGCAGACAAAATGAAAATTTTATCCGGATTTAAAGAATAAGCGATTCAAATTATGCTTAAATAAAGGGCTAATGTAAATATCTTTTGCTTTTGATTTTTTATTTAATTTTTTGCTGACACAGGAGATTAAAACTATTTTCATATAATTTAAAAGAATGTAATTTATTTAAAGATGACTATTTCCAGATAAAATACCATGACAAATAAGATATTCCTAAACCTAAAATATAAAATACAGGAATTTTTATTTTTCCTAATTTAATCCAAGGATACCAAGTTACAAAATCTGGATTCCATTCATTTAATTTAACTAAAGGATTTACTACAAACCAGAAAAAATCTTCTAAAACTGTTCCAAAGAAAAATGCAGAAACTAACAAGCCGAAAACTTTTAGGTCCCAGCCATTGACTACTAAAGGCAAAGCAAATAACATAGGAAGTTCAATTACAAATAAGAAAAAATGGTAACCTGTTAATGAAAGTCTTTCTGTAATTTTTATATGAAATCCTTGAGCATTTCTAGCCCAGCCTGCTCTTCCTTCAACATATGCTTCCCAAAAAGAATGGGCTAT
>JAGVYZ010000036.1 GCA_018303025.1 Candidatus Woesearchaeota archaeon | reverse complement strand
GTTGGACTCTGGGGGCTTTAGTTGGGGCATTTGCAATTATAGGGGAATTATTACTTGTAAAAAGCTTAACTGAATATACACCTGAACAAACACCAAAAACATTTGTAATTAATTCACCATTGCCAAGTTTTTCTGGGCCATATAGATTTGATTTTGCTAATTTTGGGTCTAATAATGAGATTAGAAATTTAGATATAATTGGAGAAAATGGACAAAGAGAACCTTATGGAGTTTATTCTGATGGAGATTGGAATTTAAGGCATGATGATACTGGTGCACTAATTTACAGCACTGCTAAGGTTGATACTACACAAATGCCTCGTGTAGTAAGGCAGAGTAGATAATTTTTTCTTTTTTTATTTTGCAACTAATTCTTCTTGCATTATCTTTTCTTTGAACTTTTGTGTTAAAATAAAAGCACACCATCTTTTATTTGGAGAAACTATCTTAGGGAGTTCGTGAAAAATTCTATTTGCTGAACTATAAACAGATGGCCAGTTCATATGGCCACCAATATAACCTGAATAAGATGGGCCGCATATTACAAGAAATCCATTTGGTTTAAGCATTCTAATTATATTTTTTATTTTTGCCCTATATTCTTCATTTGTTTCTGTTATTTGCATCCAAGTATAAGGCATTTCACTTATTACTAAATCAAAAAGATTGTTTTGAAATTTAGCATTTTCAATTAATAATTTTCCATGATTTACTTTAACTAATGGATTTGTACTTTTAGTTGTGTAGCCGGGGTCTAAAGTTATCATTTCAATATTAAATGGAAAAGAAGAAATAATATGATTTGCATCAAATCCAGAAGCAGGATATATGACTTTATTTATTCTATGTATTTTATTTAATTTTAATAATAATTCAGATAATTCTTTATCTGTTTTTTGAGGTTCTGGTTTTATTTTTTCCCAAATTTTTCGAAAAAAATTCATCAATAAATTATAGAAGGCTTTCTTATAAATCTTCCTTTATATTTTTCTGAAAGATGGTCATAAACTGAAACTAATTGAGCTAATTCTGACTGATTTCCTGCTTTTAAACTTAATGAGATAAAATCTAATGAAATTTCTTTTTTTAATTTTCTTGATTTTTTTGGCTCTGCTAATTTTTCTTCTAGTTTTAGTCTTTGAATTTCTTCAAAAATAGCTGAATAATCTGTAACATGTATTGAAATATCTGCATTTTGAAATTCTCTGTTGAAATTTCTTTCACCTAATCTTTTTACTGAAACCATACCTGCTGTTAATAACGCAGGAGCCACTGAAACTGTACTTGCTAATAATAATTCTGTTACGAGTAAAGAGGATACCCCTATAGAACCTGCTACTATTGAATAAGCTGTTCCTAGCCATAAAGGACAGGCTCCAGATGCACATGTTGAGGCTATTGCTGAATAAACAATCCCTGTTGAAGTTACTGAAGAAACTGCTGAAGCAGATTGTCCTGTTAAAATTGTTCTTAATGTTCTCTTAGATGCTCTATTTTCGACTTTTTGCCTTAAATCTTCTGAATTTTGTGCATCTGATAATGTTAAATCTAATGAGTAAGGTTTTCTTTGAAAAAATTCTTTATAACCAAAAGTTAATGGATTTACCTCTAATGAAAATCCAACTAAAGGTACTTCGGCTATCCTATAATTTCTTGTCATTTAGTTTTTGCATTTGGGGTGAAAACAACTATACAACTTAATGTTGAAACATTAGAGAGATTGAAAACTATTAAAAGTTTTGAAAGACAGAGTTATGATGAAGTTCTGAATAATTTAATTGATAATTGCGAAGAGGAAAGTTTAAGTGAAGAAGAAATAAATGAAATACAAAAAGGATTAGAGGATATTAAAAGAGGGAGAGTTTATTCTATTGAATCTGTTGCTAAAAGACTGGGAATAAAACTTGAATAATGTTCCAAATTGAAATTACTGAAACTGCAAAAGAATTTCTTGAAAAATTAAATAAAAAAGACGCTGAGATAATATTAAATAAAATTTATTCTATTCGAGACAATCCTTTTAGGTATTTGAAAAGACTGGAAGGAAATAAATTATGGAGATTAAGGATTATGGATTATAGAGCTGTTATGGATGTTATTGTTTCTATGAATAAAATTATTGTAGTAAGAATTGGACATAGAAAGAATGTTTACGAGAATTAGCAATATATTTAAATAGTAAAAGCAAACTATATGTTATAATATAAAGGGGTGAAGATTAATGCCAAATAAAATTGATGATTCTTTAGTTGAAAAGTTAGTGCAAACTAATATTGCTTTAGATAAAAAAAGTGTTGAATTAATGGAAGCTATGCATCTGTTAACTAAAAGGATTGATTCTTTAGTTGGAATCTTTGAAGAAGCAAGCAAACATGTTCTTGAAGTTGGTGAAGACAAAAGAGTTCTAGACATGACTGACAAGGTTGAAGCTTTAATAAAACAAAATGAGATAATTGCAAAGGGTTTATTGTTATTAGAACAATATGTGAGAAGCAAGAACCAGTTTGAGAAGTCGATGTGATGAGCCTTTTAGAAAGCCTCAAGGGAAAATTCCAATGGATGAGATAAATTTTGTCAATTTTGCAATTGATGCAAAAGATAAAGAAAAATTGGATGAAGTAGTTAAAACTGTTTCTGAAAAGTTTAAAGTTATTCCTTATAAAAGAGAAGCTAAATTTTTAAGAAATTTTACGCTTTCTTTAATGAAACAATACAAGAAGCCTTTTCTTGTAAGAAAAGCCTTCGGGGAAAAGAACAATTTGGGGGAAGAAAATAGAAAAGAAACTATTAAACCATATGTTGTTAAAAAGGTTGTAAAATTAGCGGTTCCTAAAATACCCAATGAGTTAGATTTAGATGAATTTATGCCTTCTCCACCTAAAGAAGTTGAATTAGAAGTTCCTTTGGCACCTCATAGACCTTTAACAGGTGGTCCTATACCTGAAGAAATTAAGGATAGTCATATACCTTTGGCACCTGTGTTGGAAAATGAACCTTTAGATGCTCCTGAATCTACAGAGGACATTAAAGATCTTTTACCTTCTCCACCTAAATTTCCTAATTAAGAATATTTAAAAAAACCGTGACCAAATGGTTCAATATCTATTGTGATTAAACCACTGTTTTTTAAAATTTGATATAATTGTCCATATAAATCCATTAATGGTTCTAAGGGATATTGTGATATTTCTTCTGAAGGTAAGATTTCATATCCGCTCAATCTTGCATGTTTTACTGCTTCGATAACTGTTGGAAGTTTTTGTCTTAAAATTTCAATGTCTCCATTGTGTTCTGTAACAAGAAAAGCTAATTGATTAAAACCTCTTCTTGCTTTTTCTTTAGGTTCTTGTGGTCCACTAGCCAAATCTTCTAAAATACCAGCAATTAATTCTTTAGATTTCTGATCCATTTTTATCTCTTAAATTATCACTTTTTGGTAGTATTTTGTTTATAAGGCTTTCGTTTAAATCCAATCAACTTTTATGTCATCAATTCTCCAGTTTGGATTGAAGTCTAAAGAAGAAGCGTCTTTTAATTTATTTTTTTGTTGCAAAATTCCTAACCATGCGATTTGGGCAGCTTGATCTCCACTGTACTTGATTGGAACAACTTTAAATTTACAATTTCTTTCCTTGCACATAATTTCAAACATTTCACTTAATCTTTTATTTGCTGCTACTCCGCCTATTAATAAAAGTTCATTTTTATGAGTGAAAGCTAATGCTCTTTCAGAAACTTCTACTAACATTGAAAATAATGTTTCTTGTAAAGAGTAAGATAAATCTTCTTTGCTTTTTCCTTGCTTGTATAACTGAATTGCTTTTGTTATTATTCCTGAGAATTCAACATCCATTGCTTTTACAACATAGGGCAATTCAATATATTTTCCTTTTTTTGCCAGTTCTTCTATTTTTGGACCTGCTGGAAAACCTAAATTTAATTCTCTGCCAAATTTATCTAATGCATTTCCCAAGCCTATTGTCAAACATTCACCTAAAATTCTGTACTTATTTCCTTCTAGTGAGATAATTTGAGTATTAGCTCCTGTTGCTAGGATATAAACTGGATTCTTTGCTTTTGTTAATAATTTTCCTATTTCCAAATGCGAAATTAGGTGATTAACTCCTATTACTGGAATATTATATTTTTTATTTAATTCTTTAGCTAGCTCTAATCCTGTTATTAAACAAGGTGCTAAACCAGGACCTGTTGCTATTGAAATTAAATCAATATTTTTTATTTCTAATTTTGCTTCTTTTAATGCTTCTTCTAATAATCTATTTCTTATTTCTCTATGATGTTTTGCTGATTCTATTGGAACTATTCCACCTGTTTTGGTTTGATATTGGGATGACTGCAATGAGAGAATATTTCCTTTAGAAGTTACTATTGATACTGAAAATGTGTGCGATGTGCTTTCAATTCCTAGGCAGTTCATGATATCTTTTATTTAGTATGATTTATAATATTAATTGGCTAATTCATAAGTAACTTTTTAGTAGTTACAAAATAGAAACATTTATAAAATAAAAGTTAATAAAACTGGCATGGCAAAAGAACCAGAAAAACAAAGAAAAACAGTAAAATGTGAAGGCAGATTTGGATCTGAAAGAGATTATCTAACTTTTCTTTTACCCACTATTTTAGAGGGTAAAACTATTATTGGTGAACCTGAACTAAGAAGTATGTGGAACTTGGGCGGAGATGAGATTATTTATCAGGGAGATTTTAAAGATCCTTATTATGATAGTCGCATTGATGGACTAAGAAAAAAGCCTGTAATTGATACTGAATCTGGTCATTTATCTCTTGTTCCTTTAATAGAATCACCCCCTTATCATTTAGAACCTGAATGTGTTAGAGCTTATGCATCATCTATGGGCAATAGTGAAGTTGTTTCCAAAAGATTAATGGAATTAGGAAGACATCCAAGAAAGTTTTTTAGAGAAGTATTAAAAAAAGAACCTAGTAATATTTCAATTCCTTTAAAAGATGGAAAAAGTAATATTAATTTGTCTGGGTTTACTATTACTGGAGATATAAGCATAGGGACCATTATAAGTGGTGGTGTAGGTGTCGGCGGTGGAATTAGATCTGATTGTCCTTATCTTTTAGGAGTTTATCAAAATGCAGGTAAGGGAGAAATGGGATTAGCAGCAGTTATAGGATTCTGGGCTCAAGATAATGAAATGATAGTAGCTCAATTACAATCATGTAGAAATGCAAATTTTCCAGATAATGTTTGTTTTGGTGTTGCTGCTTTAAGAGTTGCTGAAGAAGCTGCAAAAGGTATTGGTTTTAAAAGAATAGTAGTATATAGTTCTAAAGATCATCCTTTATTTTATATGCATCCAGAATCTAGAGGTCAGTTAGAAGAAGAATTAACAATGTTTTTTGATATGTCTGCTAAAAAGTTAGGATATGAAGGTACAAGACATCAAACTCACGTAAAATATTTAATGTAATCAACCAAAATAATCTAAGTCTTTTCTTTCTTTTAGGTCAACTGCTTGCTGGGATTTAGCCATAATGTCTTTTAATTTTAGTTCCATTTCCTCTGCTTTCTGGACTAATGGCTTTGGGTCAACATTTAGATTTAAATAAGCATCCAAAACTTCTATTATTTTTGCTGCTGCTCTTGAATCAGGCATGTTTGAATGAGTTTCTGATAAAATGCATGTTATTGGCAAGTCTGGATTTAATAATAATGCACCTGTTGCACCTAAGATTACACCTTCTGTTATTTTTGTTATGCCTATTTTTTCAAAAAATTTGTCTTTTTTTGCATCTTGTGTAAAATAATATGCTTTTGGGTCTCCTAGTTCCTGAACAGCTATTCCTTCTAATGAAATAATTTCTTTTGCATTTAATTCTTTTGCTAATTTTGAAATCATGTCTGCTGCATACCATTCTAATCCATTTAGATTTGTTGTTATTCTGAATAAAACTAAATTATGGACTTTATCATAATAAATTCCTAATGGCTCTATTATTTGAGAATTATGAATTGCTGCTAAAGGCATTATTTTTTTTGATTCAATATTTCCTATTGGTTCTGCATTTAGATGCTCTATTAAATAATTTGATGCAATTGCGCCTACTAATCCTATTCCTGGAAATCCATGAATAATTATTGGAGATTTAGGTCTTTTAGTTAGTTTTAATTCCATATACTTTGTTATATGCTTTTATTTATAAGCTTTTTTCTTACAAGCCAATGAAAGATGAAATCTTATGAAGAACTTTGTTCTTCAAATGTCCAACAAGTTGGACATTTCGTGGCCACGAAAACTTTGTTTTCGTTGGAAAAAACCTTGGAAAAAAGAATGTTCTAAGAAAAGCCTTTTAAGTCTTTTTTATTTTTTTAAAATATGAATAACCAAACATACAATATAGGCAGTAGAAAAGTACTTCCTAAAGATATTCAGACTGATTTATTAAGAAGAGTTAGGGCTGGGGATAGTGAAGCAAGAGAAAAAGTAATTTTAAACAATGTGGGATTTGCTTATGATACTGCATTTAGATATCAAAGTGCATGCAATATTGAAGAAGATGATTTAAAGCAATATAGTTTAGTTGGATTGATAATAGCTGTTGACAGGTATAATCCTGATTTGATTAATCCTGTTAGAATATCTAGTATTAAATCTTATGAACTTTTTGCATTTGAAAGAAGAAAAGAAAGACTTTCACAACAATTAGGAAGAAAAGCAAGTTTAACTGAATTAATTCAAGCTTGTCCTGAAATTAAAATAGAGGATATGGAAATATTATCTAGTTATCAATTTTTTTCAATGAATCAAATATTACCTGGAGAACCTAGGTTTGAACCTGCTGACTTGGCACAATTAGCTGATGAAAACTTTAATGAAAATGAAGAAAGACAAATAATTGATTTAGCATTGGGAAGCCTTGATGAAAGAAGCGAAGGCATTGTAAGAAGATATTTTGGTATTGGTGTAGAAAGAGAAACTATGGAAGTTATAGGTCATGATTTAGGCATAACTAGAGAAAGAGTAAGGCAAATAAAATGCAATGCATTGAAAATATTAAAGATTAATGGTAATTTAAGAGGTTTTACAAGAGAGATACTTGAAGATTATTAATAGTAGAAATTGTTATAAATAATAAAATCTTTTATATATTGAAAAGAGATGAAATTTAGAAAAGCACAATCAGCCATGGAGTATTTAATGACTTATGGCTGGGCTATATTAGTTGTTTTAATTGTTTTAGCTGCTTTATTTTATTTGGGTGTATTTGATTCTAAATCTGATGTAAAAGGTGGTGTAGAAGGACCTTTTACTTATGATTTGAAAGTTGGACAAAATGGTGTTGAAGTTTCTATAAATACACCTTCTGTTATTAAAAGTGCTACAATTGAAAGCATAAAAATAGATGGAACTTCTTGCAGTAATCCTTATCCAACTACTCTTGTTTCAGGCACTAAAACTTTAGTGAGATGCACTGGTGTTGATTTAACTAATGTTAAAACTGCTAATGTTGAAATTGGTTTAACTTATATTCAACAAAATTCTCAATTGCCCCATACTATTAATATTGAAGAAACTAATTCTGTTGAAGATGAAACTATTACTTCTGTTGCAGATGGTGAATGTGGGAGTGCAATAAATACACCTGTTGAAACTGCTCCTTCTACTAATTTATGCAGTGTTGGAAGTGCTTCTGGTGTTAGTGAAATAAGCAATGAATTTAGGTGGACATGCACTGGAACAAATCCATTAAGCGGAACAAATGTTGCTTCTTGTTCTGTTGGCAAAAAAGTTAATGGTGTATGTGGGAGTGCAAATGGACAAACATTGCCTTCTGCCCCTACAACTAATTTGTGCGTTTCTCCGAGTACACCTACTGCTGTTACTGGAACAGGTCCATGGAATTGGAATTGCGTTGGAATAAATACAGGAACAACTGCATCTTGCATTGCATATAAATCTAGTATTGTATGTGGAAATGCAATTTGCGATACAGGAGAAAGCTCAACAAAATGTCCTGTTGATTGCACTAATAATATAGTTGCTTATTGGAGATTTAATGATGGTGATGCTAATTCTGATGTTGGTACATTTACAGGTACTGTTACTGGGGCAACTTATCAACCAACTGGAGGAATAAAAAATTCAGGGGCAGATGTAACTTATATCCGTATTGCCTACCCGTTTGGAAATCCGCGATCAGAACGTGATTACGTCAAGCGTGAGCTTGAGTATATAAAGAAAGAATATGGGCTGTTTACAGATCAATGGTTCACGCCAACCTATATTCCCGATTTAGCCTTAGCCTTGGATAAAGTGAGCCAAGACAGGATCACGG
>JAGVYZ010000045.1 GCA_018303025.1 Candidatus Woesearchaeota archaeon | reverse complement strand
GCAAAGAAAAACAATCATCTTAATCACAAATGAAAAAGAATTTTTGCAGGAAATAGATACAAGAATTAAATCAAGATTAAATTTAGATGAATTAGAATTCAAGCCATATAATCTAGAACAAATTTCACAAATCTTAAAGCAAAGAGCAGAATATGCTTTTCAAAAAAATGTATTTTCAGAATCTGCCTTGGAATTAATAGCAGAAAAAACATTTGAATTAAAAGACCTAAGAACAGGGATTTACTTGTTAAAAGAATCAGGCGATCAGGCAGAATTAAAAGCTTCAAGAAAAATAGAAGAAATTCATGTAGAAAAAGCAATTGAAAAAGTAAACAAATTAAATGTAAGAACCGATAAAGCAAAAGAGTCTTCCCTGTTATCATTAATAAAAATTAATAATGGAAAACCAGCAAGAGATTTGTTCAAGTTATATTCAAAAGATGTTTCTTTCAAAACATTCATGCGTGAATTAAATGATTTAGCTCAATCTTCTTTGGTAGAATTAAAAGAAATAAATGAAGCAGAAGGCAAGAAAACAATTGTTAACATAAAAGAATTCAAAACAATAAATGAATTTTAATAAAAGATATAAATAAGAAAATAATTTTAAGATCATGAGAGATTACGCAAGTAGAACATTGGAAGATCCTTTTGGTGTTTTTAAAGACTGCATAACAGCCTTAGAGAATCATCCAGGAGAAGATACAATTTGGGATGCATACAACTATGGAGTTAGATTTGCTCAAGCAGATATTGCAAGTAGATTTGATAAGCATAAAATGGTCCCACTAGATTGTTTTAATAGATTTTTTGACTACATTAAAAGATTCATTCAGATTCTTGAACAAAGAACAGATGAAGATTCAAGAGAATATTTAATTTTTTTAGAAAGAAGAAAAACAAGAATTGCTTCTCTTTTAGAAAGAGGAGTAATAGAAGGAGAAGAAGTAAATTATCGACCTATTCTTAAACTTCAGCCAACATCTTAAACTTCCAGTAAAACACCTTCAGGCCCTGCATTTACAGATAATGTTTTTTCAATAACATCCATTTCAGTAAAATGTTCATGCAAATGCCCGCATAAATGTAATCTAGGTTTTAAGATTTCAATAGCTCTTCTTATGCTTTTATTTCCAACATGTTCTCCTAAAAAATCAAGTTTGTATCCAAAAGCAGGCCCATGAGTTACAATTATCAAATTTTTAAGTTTTTTTCCTTTTAAAAAAAATCTTTCTATATTTTTATTTTCTCTTGCAAACCCGCCATCGCCATAACCCATGATATTGAATTTGCCAAACCCATATATTCTCTTGTCAATATTAATCACATTCTCTGTTTCAATTATCTTATCAGGATCATGATTTCCATGAATAAAAAATACCTTTTTCCCAATAGAATCAAGTTTCAGAATAACTTGCTCATAATTTTTTCCAAATTGTGTTAAATCACCAGTGCAAATTAAAAAATCAGATTTCTTGGCTTTCTTTATCAGTCTGTCAATAACTTTAAGATTCCCGTGTATATCTCCAAAAGCAAGTATTATCATAAAAGAAAAAAAGAAATCAAGTTTTTATTTGTTTTCCCTGAGTGTTAAGCTTTGCTTAATGCTAAAAGAACTTGTTCTTTTAAGGCTTTTCTTAAAAGGCTTCTTTTTTATGTTTTTTGCTGAAGCTTTTTCCAAAAAAGCTTATTTTATTTGTTTTCATTAAAAGCCTTCTTTTATTGAAGATTTTTTCTTTCCATGAAAACCGTTGTTTTCAGGGTCCCAAAGACTTTGTCTTTGTGATCCAAAAGAAAAGCTTCTTTTATTTATTTCCCCAAGGTTCTCTTCATTCAATTCTTACTTTTTCCTGTATGCATTAATGTAGCCAGTCATAAAGCCTTCTTCAAAATCATCTATCTCATCGCATTCCAAAGAATAATGCAATTGTCTTTTATCATATACATTTCCCATATTTACCACCTTCTTCCTAAAAACCATTTGCGTCTAAATCACTTTTTTCTTAAGTAAGAATCCATGTTAAAGATTCTTCTTTCATAATTATCCATGTCTAAGCCTCTCAAAAGTTTTGAAAATGTTTCAGTAAAATTTTCCATTGTTCCACCTCCAGTGATTACCTAAAGAATACATTAAGTTCAAATCAATAAGTCGTAAATGTTCAATTTCATGCATTATCTCTTTTTTTCTTTCTTCACATTGTTTTTTCATTAAATTTTTTAGTCTTAACACCATTTCAACCACCTCAAAATAATATAAGTTGATTTTATTTATAAACTTCAGGCGCGCGTTTGTCCTGTAACCCTACCTTTTAATATATATATTAAAAAACAATAATAACTTTCAAGTAGAATCTCCAATTGAAATTATCGTTCCATAAAATATATATCTAAAGTAATAAACATTTATATACAATAGCTTGACTTTTCATTTTATGAAAGCACAACAGGTGGTATAAAACATGAATTGCCCATTTTGCTCATTTTCAGACTCAAAAGTAGTGGATAAGAGGGATTATGAAGACTCAATCAGAAGAAGAAGAGAGTGCCTAAAGTGCAAAAAACGTTACACAACTTATGAAAAAATAGGCTCAATTAATTTATTAGTTCTAAAAAAAGATGGCAGAAAAGAGCAATTTGACTCAGAAAAACTAAAAAAAGGAATTTTAATAGCATGTGAAAAGCGCCCGGTCACAGTAGAGCAAATAGATGAAATAGTAAACAAAATAGAAGCAGAATTAAGAAAATTAAGCTCAAAAGAAATTCTTTCTTCAACAATAGGAGAAAAAGTATTGTCAAGATTAAAAAAATTAGATGAAATAGCATATATGCGCTTCTTGTCAGTATTCCGTTCATTCAACGAAGTAGAAGATTTCAAAAAAGAACTAAAAAAACTAAAGGGGGAAAAATAAAATGTTAGTCACAGAAAAAGTAAATGTAACAGAAAACCAATTAAAAGTTATAAAAGATAAATACCTGAAAGATTCTCCATCAATAGAATCCTGGCTGGATTTAGTTGCAGGTAATATAGCATTGGCAGATTTATTATATGACCCCGATACCTCAGAAGAAGAAATTTTTGAAAATATAAAATACAAAAAAGTAAAATATGATTTATACAGTGATACAGTAGAAGCTTATTTCTTGCATGATGGTTTAGTAACTTCAGACGACAGAGAAATTAATTTTAAAAGATTTATAAATAATTTAAACAAAATATCAAAAAAAGACAAGACAAAGCAAAGATATGAATTTACAAAAAGTAAATTTTACAATTTAATGGCTAATTTTGAATTCTTGCCTAATTCACCTACCTTAATGAATGCAGGAAGGAATTTACAGCAGTTATCTGCTTGTTTTAAGGAAGATCAGCCGATTATGACTTCTGAAGGTATCAAACCAATTATAGATATAAAAGAAGGTAATTTTGTACTTACAGCTTCCGGCAAATTCAGAAAAGTTACAAAAACAATGGAAAGATTTGTTGAACAATACAGACAAATAGATGTCTGGAAACTGCCAAATCAAACATTATGTGTCTCTGATGAACATCCTGTATTGTGTTTAAATAAAGAAAATAATAAACCAGAATGGAAATCTGCTTCACAAATAAAAGAAGAGGATTATGTAGCAATATCTTATCCAAAAGAGACAGAAGATGTAGAAAAAATAATGCTAATAGATTATTTGGATAATAAAAAGTTTACAGTTCACAATAATAAAATATGTAAAACAAACAAAGATAAAAGATCGCCAGAATATAGTGTAAAAATTAAAAAAATCAATAATGAAATCTTAATTGATTTTGATTTAATGAAAATATTTGGGTATTACATTAGTGAAGGGGATATAGACTATCTAGATTCTGTAAGATTTACATTTAATATAAATGAAATAGATTATATGGAAGATTTGATAAGAATAATGGAACAAAAGTTTGGTTTAACCTCAAAAATTGAAAAATCAAATTCAGGAAATTGGGCAAATGTAAAATTTCATTCTATAATTTTAGCAAATTTTCTTAATAACGTAATTGGAAAAGGTTTCAATAAAAAAAATATACCTTCTTGGATATTAAATTTACCAATAGAAAAACAAAAAGGGTTACTAGTTGGAATATTAAGAGGTGATGGATATGGATTTACAAATAGACATACAACAAATATAAGAGCTGTTCTTTCAAATAAAAATCTTGTTTATGGCATTTGGGTTTTATTTGCTAGAATGGGAATTATAGCATCATTAAAAAAAGATAAAATGCGTAAATTAGCAACAACAGAATCATATGCTTGTCAAGTAGACAGTTTTAATTCAAAAAAACTGTTTGATGAAGTTTTCATTAATAAAAATTTTCAGGGAATTACGCAACTTGCTATGAGGAGACAAAAAGAGATAAATATAAATGGCGTGTTTTATCTTCCTGTTAAAAAAATTTCAGTTGTTTCAGAACCAATAAAAGTTTATAATTTTGAAGTTGAAGAAGAACATACCTATGTAGCAAACAATATTGCAGTGCATAATTGTTTCGTTTTACCAGTAGAAGATTCAATAGAAGGAATCTTTGATGCAGTAAGAGCCCAAGCTCTGATCCATAAATGTTTAACAGAAGATGCTATGGTATTTACTAATCCCGGAATAAAAAGAATAAAAGAAATAAAAGTCGGTGATAAAGTTGCTATTGATAATGATTACAAATATGTATCTGAAATTCATCATACAGGATTAAAAGAAGCTTTAAAAGTAAAAACAGTTAATGGTTATGAAATAACTGGCTCAAAGGAACATCTAATCCGTATTGTTAATAATAATGGTGAATATGCATGGAAAAAGATAAATGAATTGAAAAAAGGAGATTGGGTGGCTATACAGCTTTTTAATAGAAACATAGGCAATGATGAATTGCCAGAATTTTGTTATGAACCCAAACAAGGCAAAAATAATACATCATTTAAAGCAATAATACATAAGACACCAAAAAAACTAACAAAAGAGTTAGCTTACTTATTTGGAGCATTTTTAGGCGATGGTAGTTTTAATAAAAGTGATGAAGGCAGAATAAGATTTACTATTGGGAAAGATAAAGAAAATTTTATTAAAAAAATTACTTATATAATTAAAAAGGAATTCGGAATAGACCCTGTTGTAAAACTTTATGCCAAAAAAAATGCTTATGACATTACCATACAAAGCGTTCAATTGAAAAAGTGGTTTGAATTTTTAGGAGTTAAAAAAGTATGTGCTCGCGATATCAGGCTTCCCTCCTTTATAATGAAAGCGAGTCCCGAATCAATATCTTCATTCCTGCAGGGGATTTTTGACACAGATGGTTGTATAAATTCCAGAGGCTATATAACCTTAACTTGCTCTTCATTAAATTTTATAAAAGAACTGCAGAATATTTTGCTGCTTTTGGGCATACCCACAATACGCTGTGAACTAAAATCTGTAAATAGCTGGCAGATATCTATAACAACAAATCGGGGACTAAGAAAATTCTCTGAAAAAATAGGATTCAGTATTGAAAAAAAGAAAGAAAGACTATCAAATCTGAATTTTGAAAAGTTTTTCATTAGAAAAGATTACCTGCCAAATCAAAAAAATATACTTTCAAAATATTTACATGGCCAATTTAGAAAAAAATATAGCGATATTGCTAGAGGTAGAAGACAACTAACATTTAAGCAGGCTAAAGAAATATTAGCTCAAATTGAAATTCCTGAACTAAGAAATATGATTTCGCGTGATCAGTTTTATACACAAGTTTCTAACGTGGAAAATATTGGTTTAAAAGAGATGTATGACTTGACTATACCTGAAGCTCATTCTTATGTAGCAAATGGGTTTGTCTCTCACAATTCAGGTGGCGGAACAGGTTTTTCATTCTCAAAATTAAGGCCAGCAAAAGATGAAGTAAAAACAACAAAGGGAATTTCATCAGGTCCTATCTCTTTTATGGGAATTTTCGATAAAGCAACAGATGTTGTAAAACAAGGCGGATGTGTTTCTTTAGATACAAGAGTTTCAACAAATAATGGTTTAATTGAAATAGGAAATATAGTTCCATTAGCAATTCCGGTAAATGGCTGGAGTAAAAATAAGTCTGGTTTAATAGTTATGACTGATGAAGGCAATAAATTATCAGATGAATGTTACAATAATGGAAAAGCAGAAGTTATAACATTAACAACAGAAAAAGGTTACACTGTAACAGCAACCTTAGAGCACAGATTCAGGATTATAAATAAAGAGGGAAATTATGTCTGGAAGCATCTAAAAGATATTAAAAAAGAAGATTATATATGCCTACAAAAAAATACTTATTCAGATTCAACCTTTGAAATTCCAGAATTCAAATTTAAACCACATTTTAATTCCCAGCCAGTTGTTCTTCCAAATAAAACATCAAAAGAATTAGGAGAATTTTTAGGTTATTTCATGGGAGATGGTGCATTAAGTTTTAATAAAAATACAGGAAGATTAATTCTTTCTTATGATTTAGAGCAAAAAGATACAATAAATTATATGACTAAAAGTATGCAGAATTTATTCGGATTAACTCCATGTATGCAAAAAAAAGAAAATGATGCTAGTATAAATGCGTTTTATAACTCAACTACATTATGTCATTGGCTAAATCATATTAAAGCTTCAAAAAAATCAGCAAAAACAGCCAAAGTTCCTGAACTAGTTTTTCAAAGTAACAGAGAATTTGCATCTTCTTTTATAAGAGGATTGTTTACAGCAGATGGAACAATAACAAAAGAAGGCTATGTTTCATTAACAAGCATCTCAGAAAGATTAGTGAAAGATACCCAGTTATTGCTTCTTTCATTAGGTATTCCTTCAAGAATAAGAATTCAAAAAAACAGGAAAGATGCTTATGGAAAAAATCAGTTATATATCTTAAACATAATTACAGAAGAAGGATATAATTTATTTAAAGAAAAAATAGGTTTTTTGAGTGAAAAAAAGAATAGCAGATTACAACAAGTTAATAAAAAATTTGAATATAATGATATTATTCCTAATCAGGAAACAAGATTGTCCTCTTTATACAATTATGTAGGAAAAGGCTCTGGAAAAAACAGAGCAAAAAAAGGTTCTGATAGAACATTTTACAGAGACATTATGCATTATATCTCAAAAACAAATAAAAGAAATTTAACAAGAAAGAAGCTAAAAGAGCTTTCCTTAAAATATGAAAAAATAAGAAATAGCAGTTTAAATTGGTTCTTATCAAATAATCAGTTTTATGACAAAGTTAAAAATTTAGAATTAGGAGAAACATGGACAGTTGACCTTTCTGTCCCTGAAAATAACACTTATATTGCAAATGGATTTGTAAGCCATAATACAAGACGTGGAGCTAACATGGGAATATTAAGATATGATCATCCAGATATTCGTGCTTTCATTAACATGAAAAAAGCTTCTGGTGTAATGGAAAATTTCAATATTTCAGTAGCAATAGATAAAAAATTCATGGATGCAGTAAAGAACAACGAAGAATATGAATTAATCAATCCCCATGGAAAACAACCAGTTGAAAAAGTAAAAGCAAAAGAAATTTGGGATACGATGGTTAAAGGTGCCTGGGAATCAGGTGACCCAGGATTTGTAGTAATAGACAGAATAAATGAATCAGATTCCAATCCTACACCAGCATTAGGTGAAATAGAATCTACTAATCCTTGCGTAGCCGAAGGTACTTTAGTTAATACTCCTTTCGGATATCAAAAAGTTGAAAATTTGCATGAAGGAGATTTGATAAGTACAATGTTTGGTTCAGAACCAATAAAAACAATTGAAAAACATGAAAATACAGAAGTATATAAAATAAAACTCTCAGATGGTGGAGAACAAATAGTAACCGCAGCCCATAGATATTATGCAATAAAAAAAGGTAGTGAAAGTAAAAAATTACAGGATTATAGATTAGATGAATTAAAAATAGGTGATTATGTAAGAGTAGAACCTGCTAAAATAAATCAAAGAGCAACAAAAGAAAAATATGTTTATGGATTAAAAAGAGGTTTATTATTAGGCGATGGTTCTTATAGCCATGGTTGTTATAAACAAAACATAGTAAAACTAGCTTCCAATCAGGATGAAATAGAGTATAATAAAAATTTAAAAGAATTATTTATAGATTCTGAATTTAGAAAAGATGATTTAAGTAATTCATCAAAATCAATGAATATGGTTATTAAAAATGGGAAAAATTTAGTTCAGGAAATGAATTTAATACCACAACATTCTTATGAAAAAACTTTTGATATAACCCAGATTAATAGCGTAGAAGAAACATTAGGAATAATTGATGGATTACTTGCTACAGATGGAGATGTATTGTTAAAATCAAATCATCCTCAAATAAGATTTACTACAAGTTCTAAAGAATTAGCATTAAATATTAGAAGATTATTATTAACTTTAGAATGCCATGGTAGAATATTTGAAAGTTTCTTAGATGACGGCGGTACAATAAATGGAAGAAAGATAACAAGAAAACATTTCAAATATAATATTGTGGTCTCGGGCATTAGTGCAGGAATATTAGCTGAAAAATCAAAATTAATTGAAATTAATCCAGTAAAAGGAAAATTATTGCAGGAATTAAGAAAACAATGGCTAACAACAGGCAATACGTTAAAAGCAAAAATAAAATCAATTGAACCTGCTGGATTTTCAACAGTATATGATTTATATTGTGAATTAAGTGATACCTGGATTACAGATGGATATGTACAGCGAGGTTGCGGCGAACAGCCTCTCTTGCCAAATGAAGCCTGTAACTTAGGTTCTTTGAATTTATCTAAATTTATCAAAGATGATAATTCAGATATGGATTTCAATAGATTAGCAGAAGCAATTTTTTCTTCAGTTCATTTCCTAGATAATGTAATCGATGTAAACAATTACCCATTAATAGAAATAGAAAGAATGTCTAAGCTAAATAGAAGAATTGGTTTAGGCGTAATGGGTTGGGCAGAAACATTAGTAAGATTAAGATTGCCATATAATTCAGATGCAGCTCTAAAAAAAGCAGAGCAGGTAATGAAATTCATAAATGACATGGCATTGAAAGCATCAGAAGAATTAGCAAAGGAAAGAGGAGTTTTTCCATCCTGGAAAGATTCAATCTTTGATGATAAGAGTGAATATTATCGTGGATTAAGTATAAAACCAAGACATTCAGCCAGAACAACAATAGCTCCAACAGGTACAATAGGAATCACAGCAGGCTTGCAAGGAGCAGGCATAGAGCCATTCTTTGCAGTAGTATATACAAGATACAATGCAGCAGGAATAGATGCATTAAAGCAAGGAAAAATACCAGAAGCAAAAGACACATTTTGGGAAGTAAATCCACTGTTTGAAGAAATAGCTAAAAATAATAATTATTTTGGAATGGACAAAATTGATTTATGGAAAAAAGTAGATAACAATCATAAAGCATTGTTAGGCTTAAAAGAAATTCCAGAATCAATACAAAAACTATTCTTAACATCACATGATTTATCTCCATTAGACCATGTAAGAATGCAGGTAGCTTTCCAGAAATATACAAACAATGCAGTCTCAAAAACAGTAAATCTGAGAAATGAAGCTACTGTTAAGGATGTAGAAGAAGTTTACATAACAGCATATGAATTAGGTGCAAAAGGAGTTACAATCTATAGAGATGGTAGCAAGCAATTCCAAGTCTTAAACATTAATGAAAAAAAAGAAGAGAAAAAGAAAAAAGAAAAAGTTGGAAATGAAATGTCAGACTATTATCAAATTGAAACAGGATTAGGAGCATTGCATTTGCATATAAACTATGATAACGAAGGTCCAACAAAAGTATTTGCAAATATCTCTCCTGTAGGTACAGAAATTTCAGGTTTGACAACAGCATTAGCAATTTTACTGTCTAAATACTTAGAATTTGGTGGAGACCCTTCAAAAATAGTAAAACATCTAAATTCAATTAAGGGTGACAAGCCTTATGGATTTGGTCAGAAAAGAATAGACTCAATCCCCCATGCAATTTCAAAAGCATTCAGGGAACATTTGATAAAAACAAACAAGATAAAATCAGAGCAAAAAGTAATTGACCTAAAAGACTTTTCCTCAGCAGAAAATAAGAATGTCAATTATTGCCCAAAGTGTTATTCATCAAACACAGTGATGTCCTCTGGCTGTTCAGAACCAACATGCCTGGATTGTGGCTACAGCAAGTGCAGTTAGTTTTTCTTTTTATTTTATTTCCTTAAAGTCTTCATTCTGATTTTTCTTTATTGAAGTATTAAGCTTTGCTTAATGTTAGAAGAGCTTGACTCTTCTTTGATTTCTTTTTACAAAAAGAAAGCTTCTAACGAAACATTTAAAAATAACCTTTATTTAGGTTATTATAACCATTATAGAGGTTATTATGTTAAAACTATTAAACAATAAAAATGCAAGATTAATCTTTGGAAAAAGAGAACTAAAAATAATAGAAAAACAACTATTAGGAATAAATCTAACTCAGTCTGAAAAAAATAGATTATCAAGAAGCATAAGGAAAAAATTTGATTTCATAAAAGAAGCAAATAATTTTAGTGATTACTTTGAATTAAAAAAAGGTTTCTTAACAAAAGAAGCAATAAATGAAGCAAAAGAATTAATATTAAAGGATATTCTAAAAAATAAAATAAAAAAAATTATATTATATGGCTCTTTTGCTGAAAACAAGTTTACATTTAACTCAGATATAGACCTAAGTGTAGAATTTGATAAAATAAACAAAGAAGAAGCTACTTTATTCAGAAAAAGGATTTTAGCAAATTCAAATGAAAAAATAGATATCCAGATTTATAATTTTTTAGATGAAAAAATAAAAAAAGAAGTAATAGACAAAGGAAAAATAATCTATGAGAATAAATGATAAAATAAGAGAAATTGAAAAATACTTAAAAGAACTCAATGAAATCAAGCCAGAAACTCTTTCAGAATATAAGGAATTAAAAACAAAGGCGGCCTGTGAGCGATATTTTGAAAAAATAATAGAAGCAGTTATTGATTTAGCATTTTTAACAATAAAAGAATTAGGATTAAAAATACCAGAGGAAGATAAGAAAGCATTTGATATTTTAGCAGAAAGAAGCATAATCTCAAAAGAATTATCTCAAAAATTAAAAGAAGCAAAAGGTATGAGAAACATAATCTCCCACGAATATGGAATTATTGAGGATAAAGTAGTTTTTGAATCAATTACAGAACAACTTGAAGAAGATGTTTCTGAATTTCTGGAAAGCATAGAAACTCATATTAAAAAGACAGCCTAATTTATTTCCTTTTCTCACTCTTTTTCCAATAATATATAGAATAACCGCTTGTTCCAAAATAAACAATGAATAATACAGCCATCCCCCACAATTTAGAAATTACCCCAATATATGCCCATAATGCATTAGCAACAAGCCAGAAATAAAACCCTTCTACTCTTTTTCTTGAAATTAACAAAACTCCAATTAAACTTAAGCTAGTAGCAATCCATTCAGTAATCATTCTTTTACAAAATTAAAAGAATTTATAAAAGTAATCCAAAAATAAAGAATATGAAACTCAACATCATCACTTATGGCTGTACTTCAAATAAAGATAACTCTGAAATAATTTCAGGTTTATTATTAAAAGACAAGCATGAATTAACTAACTTGGAAAAAGCAGATATTATCATCATAAATTCCTGTGCAGTCAAACAAAAAACAGATAATAAAATCCAGGGATTGATTAAAAACATATTAAAGAAATACCCGGAAAAAAGAATAATAATCACAGGCTGTATGCCTAATGCAGAATATAAAATATTAAGGAAATTAGCTCCTAATGCTTCTTTAGTAAATTCCTTCCATATAACAGACATTCCTAAAACATTAAATGAAAGAATAGAATTACTTTCTTTTAGAAAAGAATCAAAACTTAATTTACCTAAACTAAATAATTCAAAAATATATAACATCCAAATCTCAGAAGGCTGTTTATCAAAATGCAATTACTGCTCAACAAAGTTAGCAAAGCCAAATCTTTACTCATTTCCAAAAGAAGAAATAATAAATGAAATAAAAAAAGCAATATCATTAGGCTATCAAAGAATTAATTTAACATCAACAGATACCTCTTGCTATGGTTTTGATATTAATACTAATCTCCCAAAATTATTAAATGGAATAAACAAAATAAAAGGAAATTTCTTAATTAGAGTAGGAATGGCAAATCCCCAGTTTATTAAAAAATACAAAAAAGAATTAGTAAAAGAATTTTCTTCAGATAAAATAATGAAATTTCTTCATTTACCCCTTCAATCCGGTTCAGATAAAGTCCTAAAAGAGATGAAAAGAGGTCATTCAGTAAAAGACTTCATAGATATTGTTTCTTTATTCAGAAAAAACATTCCAAAAATAAGTATAGCAACAGATATTATAGTAGGTTATCCAACAGAAACAGAGCAGGACTTCAAAAAAACATTAGATGTAATAAAACAAATCAAGCCAGAAGTCCTCAACATTTCAAAGTTCTCTTCTCGCCCAAATACATCAGCATCAAAGCTAAAGCAATTAGATTCCAAAATAGTTTTAAAACGTTCTCAAGAATTAACTAAATTATACAAAGAGTATCGAAAAATATTTCAAAAGATAGACTTTTAAGATTTTTCATTACGTTTATTTAATGACATTATTAGCAGATTTAACTCCTGATTTAGAAGGCATATTAAGTAGTTATGGAGAAAATGAAGAAGATAATGGTCCAATATTAAGGTGTAATATTGGAGATTCTGTTTATCTGGATTTAGTAAGGGCACTTGAATCAAGGCTTCTCTTATCTGATGAAGAAAGAGAACTATGTAATCAATACCAGTTCGAAAGGATAAAAACAGATCCAGAAATTGAAGACAAAGACAAAGTATTAGAAAAAGCCGAAAGAGCATTTCAGTTTTTTAAAACACTTGGAAATATAGAATATGCTCCTCATGTTCAAAGGCAGGCTCCATTGAGAAATTCCCAAAATTCATTTATTGGACTTCCATTTTGTTTTTTTGATTCTCATATTCATTCTTATGAATTTATTCGTAATTATATCTTAAGAACAAAAGAAAGAGTCACAATTGTAAGATTTGATTTTCATTCTGATGATTATGAAATAGAAGATAGAAATTTATTAAGTAAGGGTAATTATATCAGGTTTTTATTGGATGATTCAGAATTAAGCAAATATATTCAAGAAGTAATAACAACACATCCTTTTAAATCAAGACCAGATAAAATAAGAAATGACGTTCCTGTTAAATCTATGCCCATTTCACAATTACCATTAATTAGTTCTCCTGTCTTATTGGATATTGATTTGGATGGCCATGAAGAAGCTGAAACAAGAGGAGAAGAATATCGCGGAGGCCGTTGGTTCAAAGGAGTAACTATTGAATCTACCATATTTGGCAATCAAAAATATATAAAAATCCATCCAAAATTAGTCACAAAATTATTAAGAGACAACCTGCCAAATACAAGAGAAGTTTATGTTGCAACAGAAAGACGTTATAGAAATGCAGTATTTCATTCCAGAGTTGAATATGATTTTTTAGAATCTTTAGCAATTTAATTTTTCAGGGAATTTTCCATTAATAGCATTGTTTGCAATATCTTTAACTTCAGCAGAAAAATCTCCCCTAATAATCCACTGGAAGTAAGAAGAATCGTTTTGTGATACAAATTCAAATGTTTTCCCTTTGTATTTTCCAAAATTGATAATAGCTTTTCCATTTAACCATGCAAACTTTCCTTCATTATCAATCCATGAAGGGTCTTTTGGATTGCAAAATTCATCAAGTTCAGAAACATTTCTAGGTAAATCATTATGTTTTTCTAACTGGGCTTCTAAAACACAAATAGTTGCATTAACATCTGCTTCTGCTTTGTGAACATTTTCTAAAGATTTACCACAATATTTTAAATGAGCTGCATTCAAATCTCTTGGCTCTAATTTATGGTATATTTTCATAACATCTATTATTTTTCTTCCTTCACTTGAAAAGCTAAATTCTGCTCTTTGGAATTCCGATTGAAGAATACCTAAATCAAATCCAATTATATTAAATCCACATAAGTCGCAACCATCAATAAAACTTGTCACTTTTGAAGCAAATTCCCTGAAAGTTGGTTTTCCCTGAACATCTATATCAGTAATTCCATGAATTTTTGTAGACTCAACAGGTATAGAAATAGTAGAATTAATAATAGACTTTAATGTCTCCTTTTCCCCATTAGGAAGAATCTTAATTATGCATATGTCCACAATTCTGTCTTCCCTTGTATTTATGCCTGTTGTTTCAACATCAATAAATGCAATAGGTTTTGTAAGGTGCAAATGTGTCATATTATCTCTTAAACCTGAATTTATTTAAGTCTTTGTATATGAAAAAACAATAGTTTCCAAAATTATAGAAAAAAACTATTTTAATGTTTTAAAATTCTCTCTTATTCTACTTATGTCTTCCAAAGTTATTTTTTCCATGTAAGATCTTAATTCAACATTAAATCTCTGGGCAGTCTTTAATCTTTCCTCGCATTTTTCTTTTGTAATAGGTTCATTATTAATTACAGGAGTATAATATTGATTGTCTATTCTGTCTTTTTTAAATTCAAAAAAGATTTTATGTAAATCATCAAGATTAAAAAGATGTTTTACAAGAATTACAGCAGCTGAATGATTTTCGCATTTTATGCCGCATTTGTAAAACAAAGCAGTTACAGTATTATAAATTGAGTAATATGCTTCACTTACTGCATTTTCATAAATTCCTGCATTAAATGCCAATTTTGCAACTTGAGAGCATTTCTCACTTTTTATAAGGTAAGACTTTGAAATATCCTCAGACATCTCAACAAGTTCCAGATTTTTCTCTTTCTTTAGCTTATCTAAAAAACTTAATTTTTTCATAATATTCCTCTGCCTTATTGATAATAACATGATTCTTGATAATTTCCTTAATAAGTAAGTCCTCTGGATTAAATTTGCCAGTTTTTACGCTGATTAAATCATTTATTTTTTCAATATCTTCCTTTATTTTTGAATCATTGGTTTCTATGTAAATATCTATATCACTATCCTCTTTAGGTATGCCTTTTGCATAACTGCCAAAAAGAATAATTAAGTTATTTTTGCTCTTTTTAGTAATATCCAGAAAAATAGGCATCAAATTAGGATACTTGATTAATGTTTTAATGCATTTGTAATTTTCAGCAATTATTGCTGTCTTTTCAGCTATTAAATTTTTTTTAAGGAAATATTTCTTGTTTTTACCCTCCTGTTTATAATCCAGAACAAGCTGTTTTCTGAGGAAAAAAAGCCTTCTTGAAAGAGTGGAGTGTGGCACTTTAATTTCCTTTGACAATTCCCTTAAATGCAGTTCTCCCTTTATTAATCTTAATATAATTTCAAAGTCCGTATTGTCCCATTTTTGAACCATATGTTCCATAAATGAATGATTATTATTTAAATCTATCGTTTTTGGTTTTTAGCTTTTGGTCTTTCTTTTTTTAGACTGAAGCAGTTAGATTCTAAATTAGTTTTAAAACGTTCTCAGGAATTAACTAAATTGTACAAAAAGTATAGAAAGATATGTTAAATATAATTGAATTCTCGTTAAATAACAAAAACAAAAGTAAACTTCGTTAAAAGCAGTTTATTTTTTATTAGATAATTAATTGCTTCTTCAATTTTATTTCTTATTTTATTTCCAGTTCGGTTATTACTATAAATTCCACGTGCTATATCTGCTGTTATTGCTTCTTTAGTTATGCTAAAAGAATTTTTTAAAATATCAATTATGGCTCCACCCAATTCTTCTTTAGGAATTAAAATAAATGGTCTATCACTTTCTTTTGAAATTTTTACTTTAGATAATATATTTACAGGTTCAAGAGAAATAGTGTTTTGGTAAATGTTTATTCCATTTTCTTTCTTTAATTCTCTTAATATTTCTTCAAATAAATTTTCTATTCTTCGCCCTAACTTTTGGATGCCCATTGAAGATAATACTCTTTTATATAATAATTCTTTTTCAATCGGACTTTCTATTTCTAAAACTTGAAGTATTTTCTTTTTAATGACAGAAACTGCCGAATAATTATTAAGACTCCCATAATTATCAAATTCTAAATTTATATTTGATTTTGAAAGCTCAACTATTTTATATTCTTTATATTTATCTTTTAGTTCAATTTCCTTAAAATCTTCTTTTTCATCAATTTTTGATAAACAATTATTCTGTTTAGATTCTGAAATACTTTTTGATTTTAGGATATCTTTAACTTTATCTTTTATTTTTTCAATTTCATACTCTTTGTTATTTAACCAATCATCAGACCAAATTCTGATTATATTCCAACCAAGATTTTCTAATACAATTTGTCTTATTTTGTCTCTATCTCTAGCAAATCTTGAAGAATGATATTGTGAACCATCACATTCAACACCTAAAATATATTCTCCTGGTTTTTTTGGATGTTTAATGGCTAAATCTATTCTGTATCCAGAACAACCAATCTGACAACTTACATTAAATCCTTCTTTTTTTAATTCTTCATAAACTACTTCTTCAAAAGAAGAATCAAACTGTATTCCTTCTGATTTTTGTAAAAACTTAGTAAAATCCTTATTTTTTGCAAAATCCAAATAATCTTTTAAGTATTTTACACCTTCTACGTTGATTTTGTCTGCATCTAATTCATCAGGAAGTATAGAAGAAACCACAACGGTTTTAAATCTTGAACGGGTTATAGATACATTAAGTCTTTTATATCCTCCTTCTTTATTTAAAGGACCAAAATTATAACTAAATTTACCGCCGGAATCTTTGCCATAGCCAACACTTAAAATAATAATGTCTCGTTCATCACCTTGCACAGTCTCAAGATTTTTAACAAATACTTCCTCATTATTAACATCGATTGATTCTTCTATAGGCCTTCCTGCTATTTGAAATTCTTCCCTAATCGCATTTTCTTGAGCCATACTAAAAGCAATAATTCCAAATGATTTTTTAGGATATTCTTTTTTCAAATTACTATAAATTTTAACAATCTCTTTCGCTTCAACTCTATTTTTTCTAGATTTTCCCCTGTCATAAACTCCTGTTTTAATATAAACAAAATCCAATCCACTATTATCATTTTCTTTGGGATTAGGAAAAGTTATTAAACGGTTTCCATAGAAAAACCTATTAGAAAAAGATATAAGAGTTTCATTCTTACTCCTATAATGCCAATCTAACGATTTAGTTCTGAATTTAGTTATTGATTCACTCAAGAAACTCTCCAAATCTTCAATTTCTTCTTCACTTTCATCATCTTGATTTAAGAAAAATGAAGTAGGTGGTAATTGTTGTGTGTCTCCCATAATGATTGCTTGTTTCGATCTTATAAGACAAGGAACAGCATCTTCAGGCATAATCTGAGAGGCTTCATCAAATAAGACTACATCAAATTTTATATTTTTGGGATTTATGTATTGACTAACTGTTAAAGGACTCATCATAAAACAAGGTTTTAAAGCAAATGCTAAATCAGGTATTAGTCCTAATAAATCTCTAATAGGTTTTAATTTTCTTTTCTTTTCGTTTTCTCTTTTGAGAATAGAAACTTCGTTAGAACCCATACTTGAATAATTGTCTTTAGGTTGTCTGTCTTCAACAGATTGCATTATTTTATATCTAAAAATATCTCTAACCTTTAAATCATCATTTCTAAATTTTTCAACAAGATTTTTTGGAGAAAACTTATTTGATTTTTTGAGTATTTCATCTAAAATCTGGAGATAGTAAGACTTAAGAAAAACCTTGCTGAATTCACTTCTTACAGAATTACCAAAATAGTTTTTAATAAATTCCTTCGCTTCAGTCATGGTGATCCCAAGCTGTCTGGAAAGCCCATAAGCCTGAAGTCCGTATATCATCCCGAAATTGACGGATTTCGCGCGGCGTCTCATTTCATCTATTACTTCAGCTTCCGGTATTTTAAAAATCAGGGACGCGGTGTGTTTATGGATATCCAGTTTTTCGGTAAAGGCTTTTTTCATTGCTTCATCCCCGCAAAAATGGGCCAGTACCCGCAGTTCAATCTGGGAATAATCCGCGCTGATTAAGAATTTGCCTTTATCTGAAATAAAAGTCGACGGGATTTCCCTTCCGATATCATCTCTAATGGGGATATTCTGCAGATTAGGGTCTGAGGACGACAGCCTTCCCGTAGCTGCTATGGTTTGATTAAAGCTGGTATGGACCCGGCCGGAGCTTTTTAAAACCAGTGCCGGTAACGCGTCGACATAAGTATTTTTCAGCTTGGAATACGTCCTGTACTTGAGTATTTCAGCAGGTAGAGGATGACTATTCGCCAGGGCAGCCAGAACTTCCTCATCTGTTGAAGATTTTCCGGTTTCAGTTTTCTTGACCGGTTCCAGTCCCAATTCCTCAAACAGGATTTTGGATAACTGGGTAGGGGAATTAATATTAAAAGATTTTCCAGCTATCGCGTAGATTTTACCTTCCTGTTCTAAAACAATCTTACCCAGCTCGACAGAAAGTTTTTTTAATTTTTCCAGGTCTAGTAAGATCCCGGAGTATTCCATTTCAGCGAGGGTTTTTATTAAGGGTATTTCTATATTATAAAATACATTATCAAGGCCGGATTGATGGATAAGATG